>CARUQW010000028.1 GCA_949077355.1 uncultured Clostridia bacterium
TGTCTTCATTTCTTGCATCTCAGCTCTTAATTCTTGTTTCATTTCCTGCATTTCAGCTCTTAATTCTTGTTTCATTTCCTGCATTTCGACTCGTAACTCATCTTTAACCCCTTTAACCTCTTTAAGAATCATTTTCAATATTTCTTCCATTCTCTCACCTCCATTAAGGTGATTATATCTAAAAGCAAGTCACTTGTCAACCGTTAAGTAAAATTTTATTTATCATTTCTATTATTTATTCTATCTCTGGCTCTCCTTTGCTTTCTTTTTCTTCTTGTAAACGTTCCTTTCTTAGTTCTTCACAAGCGTTATCAAGCCAATCTATTTCTTCTTTTGATATTTCTGGTATTGTTCCATTTTTAGCCCTATTTTGTCTTGTTCTAAGCCATAAATCTTTATATGCTTTAGGATCTTCTTTTTCTACTTTATCCAATGTCTTCAAAATTTCTGATACCACTTGTGTCCAATGTCTTAATTTATCTGGTATACGTTCATTCGAATTTTGTTGCTCATTTTTTGGTTCCTCTCCCCATGTTTCTAAATCGTTAGGAATTTGCTTTTTATTCCAATCTTCTTTTTTATAGGTAGCATATTCGATATATTTTCCTTGATTTTCCTCTTTTGTTATGGAACCTTCTGGTAAAATAGCATACTTAAATCT
This sequence comes from uncultured Clostridia bacterium, assembly GCA_949077355.1. Lineage (GTDB taxonomy): Bacteria > Bacillota > Clostridia > TANB77 > CAG-508 > CAG-269. Next base: position 662 of record CARUQW010000028.1, read on the forward strand.
TTGTGCTCTAGAATAAGATATATCATTGTCTTTTATAATTAAAATTTTTCTTGCTCTTTCCTCTAATTCTCTTCTTGTCTTTGCTACTTTTTGCATTGATTCTCTTGACCATTTAACTTTATCTTCTTCACTCCAGTGTTCTTTGTTTTGTTCATAAATTCTTTCGTATTTTTGTCTTTCTTTTAATACCTCATTTTGAATTTGCTCTTGTGTAATTTCTTCTCCACCACTATTCCTTAACATTTCAATCTTGTTTCGTATTCTTTCCTCTAATTCCTTTTCATCTTCTTGTTCATAATCCAATACTTGGCTTTTATTATTTAATTCTACAAATCGATAATATTGTTTATATAATGGTTTTATCTTTTGAATAAATGCCTCTCGTATTTCTTCTTCTGTCATTTTTCCTTTTATTTGGGCATATTCAAATAAATCATTTTCATAGATAAAATACATTATCCCTTCTAAAAGTTCTTCTGGATTATTAATCCCCCAAAAAAAATATCTTCTAAACGCTTCTTTATTTATCTTATACATCCCAATTTGACTTCCTTTTCTTTATTGTATTTCTTTTTTCTTTCTAAAAACAATTAACTTACTAAAAAAATAATTCACAATAACTACCATAATCTGTGTTATAATCTTTGAGAAAATATCATTGATATGGAATACTTTTACCATTAAAGCAAAAGTACCTACATCACATAAAATGCCAGATGCAATTCTTGCTAAAAAGAATGAAATCATTTCCATAAAAAAGGCCTTTTTCGTTTCTGTTTTACTTTCAAATACAAATAATTTATTTGTTATATAAGCAAATAAAACAGAGCAGAACCATGATAACCCACTACTGATTACTTCATCTATTCCGATGAACCTAGCAAAAACGAAATAAGACACAAAATTAACAATTGTAGCAAGTCCTCCAAAAAACAAATAATGAATTACTTCTTTGTAATTTAAATATAACCCTATTATTGTTTTCCAATTTAAGTTTTTTCTATCAATTTGACTTAGTTTAACTTTTTCTATTTGTTGTTTTTCCATTCTATTCATCCCTTTTTATTAAATTCTCGTTACTTCGTATAGTTCTCCTAATGGTCTTTCTTCATTGATACGTTTGATTGCTTCTGCAAATAATGGTGCTATGGATAATACAGTTATGTTTTCGATTCTCTTTTCTTCTGGTACTGGAACAGTATTGGTTACTACCATTTCTTTTATGCCTGAATTTTTAATTCTTTCAATGGCTGGTCCTGATAAAATTCCATGGGTACCACCTGCGTATATATTTTTGGCACCAAATTTTTGTAACACTTTTACAGTTTCCATCATAGAACCTGCTGTGGCAATTTCATCATCAAATATAATAGCATTTTTATCTTTTACTTCTCCTATGATAGTTCCAGCAATTGCTCTATCGTCATTTGCATCTCTTCTTTTATCGACTAATGCAATTGGACAATTAAAAAATTCGGAATATTTATAGGCTTTTTTGGAACTGCCTGCATCGGTTGCTACAATTACCATATTTTCTAATTCTTTTTGTTTGAAATATTCTTCTAATAAATATTCTGCTGTTAATCGATCACAATTAATATTAAAATAAGCTTGTATTGCTGGATTGTGTAAATCACATGTAATGACCCTTGTTGCTCCTGCTGCCTCTAATAATTGAGCCATTAATTTTGCTGTAATTGGTATACGCGGTTGGTCTTTTTTATCTGACCTAGAATATGGATAATATGGGATTACTACATTGATATTTTTAGCAGATGCTCTTTTTATGGCATCTATGGTTATCAATAATTCCATAATCCTTTCATTAACTGGTGGTTGACATGTTTGTACTACATAAACATCCTTTTGTCTAACCGTTTCTAATACTTGGACAAAATTATTATCATTCGAAAATTTTTGGTGATTTATTTTTCCCATTTCGATTCCTAAACAGTCACATATCTCCTTTGTAAATTTCTCAGCAGTTGGACAAGCAAATATTTTAATATCTTTCATACTATCATTCCTCTTTCTTTTTATTCTTCATTCATTTCTTTTTCTCCATTGTATTCATTTACTAAATATAATGGTCTGTTTTTCGTTTCATTAAATATTCTTCCTAAATATTCTCCTACAATTCCAAACAACAATATTTGAATTCCTGAGAAAAATAAGATTAGTAATATGATTGCTTGGTAAGCTTGTATCACTTCTTGTACTACAAAACTTTTTATAATAACATAGATAAAATAGATGAATAATACAATAAAAGTTGGTATTGCAATAAAAGTGGATAATCTTAGTGGTGATGTTGTAAATGAGGTAATTCCATCAATTGCTAAATCTACTAATTTCATGTAATTCCATTTGGTTGAACCTGCTACTCTAGGGTCTCTATCATATAACACTTCTTTTTTCTTATAACCAATCCAGCTAAACATACTTTTTGTATTTCTTTGTGATTCTCTTAATTTTTTTAATGCATTTACACATCTTCTATCTAACAATCGGAAATCTCCAGTATCTCTCTGAATTTCTACTTTTGTTACATGTTGTAATATCTTGTAATACATACTAGATGTGAATTTCTTTAGCCAAGTTTCGCCTTTTCTTGACTTTCTCTTGGCATAAACATCATCATATCCCTCCTCCCAATATTTTACTAATTCTGGTATTAACTCTGGTGGGTCTTGTAAGTCTGCATCCATAAAGATAACACAATCCCCTGTTGCATAGTCTAATCCTGCTATCATCGCAATTTCTTTTCCAAAATTTCTAGAAAAATCCACATAACAGATTCTTTTATCTTCTTGTCTTAGCTGTTTTATAATTTCGATTGTTTTGTCCTTACTTCCATCATTTACAAAAAGAACTTCAAAAGCATAATCTGTCATACTTTCCATTAATTTTTTTATTCTTTCATATAAAATTGGTAGAGATTCTTCTTCGTTATATGCTGGAATAATAATACTAATTTTTTTCATTTTTCTCATTCCTTTTTTATTTTAATCGATATTTATTTTCTTTTTTATAATATATTGTGGTCTTCCTTTGTTTTCATCATAAATTCTAGCAATGTATTCTCCTATCATCCATAAGGATACTAAAATGGTTCCACAGAAGAAAGTTACAGTAACCATAATAGAAGTCCAACCAGGTGTCAAATTATTCCATTTAAAGATAAATGACAACATCGCATAGCATAATATCATAATGGATATCACAATTGCTAAAATACCTAATCCTCCTACCAGTTTTAGTGGCTTGGTAGAAAAACTAATAATTCCATCTGATGCTAGTTTTAACATTTTCTTTAATGGATATTTTGTTTTTCCTGCAAATCTTTCTTTTCTTTCATATTCAAAAGCCTTTTGTTCAAATCCTACCCAACTAAACAATCCTCTTAAAAATTTATTGTGTTCTGGTAATGAATTGATAACATCTACAACTTTTTTATCAACTAATCTAAAATCTCCTGTATCTTTTGGTATATCAACATCCGATAATGTATTTAAAGTATGATAAAATAATTTTGCTGTTAATAACTTAAATTTTGATTCTCCTTCTCTTGTCTTTCTTTTTCCATAAATTACTTCATTTCCTTCTTCCCACAATCTTAACATCTCTGGTATTAATTCTGGTGGGTCTTGTAAGTCAGCATCAATGATTACAATGGCATCTCCTGTTACATACTTAAGACCTGCTGTAACTGCACATTGATGTCCAAAATTTCTGGAAAAAGATAAGACTTTTACTTGCTTGTCCTGTTTTGCAATTTCTTCCAAAATCTCTAATGTTTTATCTTGACTTCCATCATTGACAAAAATAATTTCATACTCATAATTTTCTAATTGTTTTAATGTTTTTACAACTCGTTCATAACACTCTTTTGCTACTTCTTCCTCATAATACATTGGTATGACTAGTGATATTTTTTTCATTTTGTCTTTCTCCTTTTTTTAATAATACTTTCATCTTTATGATAAATTCGTTCATTCCCTCTACTGCTACTGGTATTAATATCACAACATAAGGAATAATATATCTTGATTTTGCTTCCCAGAATAAATGAAAACTAAATCCTCCTAAAAATACTAATACTAATAGTAACATTTCATAACTTATCTCTTTCCTCTTTAGTATAACATAAATAAAAGCTCCTGCATATATCATTCCATTAATTATTTTTTGTGAGACTTTTAATATCTCAAAATTATTACCTTCCATTAGTAAAACTAATAATTTGTTATCTGCTGATTCTACCTTTCTTTGTGTGTTATACACTTCACTTGCCATAGTTGGTTCTGCCCACATGGATAAAATTTTATCTTTATAAAATCTTAGTGTATAAATGGGATGTTTCAACAAGAATTTTGTTCTTTCTTGTAATTTTTCCATAATCTCTTTTTCAATTGTCTCATCTTCTTTTTCTGTATATTGCCTTTTTACATTGATATCATTTATTTCATCGTTATACCATCCATTTGCAGCACTACCTTCACTCATTCCCATGTATAAATATAAAGCAAGTGATTTTTCTTTTCCATCCAGCAATTGATATTTTTCAGCAAAATGATGGATTAAAATCTTATTTGGTAAAATAGAAACAATGATAAATACTCCAATACAAACTAGTCTAATTATTTTTTCTTGCTTTGTCTTTAGCTCTTTTATGGTAAATAATAAATAAATCACTATTGCTATTATAAAAATAAGTGAATTACTTCTTGTTATAATGGAAAAACACATAGCAAGAGAAGAAAGTACAAAACAATATATTTTTTTACTTTTTACATATTTCATTATAAAAACAATAGACCAAATGGCAAAACACAGACTAACAAAATCTCCATAAATCCAAGTCACTAGTAAACTAATTGGCAAAAAACCTAATATTAAAGTAAAAAATAATAATTCATTTTTCTTATTGGCAACTATTTTATAAAGCGTATATAATCCAATTACCATAAACACATTTGCTACTACATTAGCATATCGAAGTAAATTCCAATTATCACTTTGAAACATCCACATTATTTTTTCAAATAAAACAACTAAACCAATATTTTGCCTATAATAAGAAAGATATCTTATCATTGTTTCTGATGTTCCAGAATGATTAAAAATTCGTTTCGCTGAACCATATACAAGGCTCGGATCTGCTTCTGGTTTTATATTACAATACTGTATCCAGATAATTTGAAAAATAGCATAAATTGCAATTGCTACTATCATTACTATCGTTTTTATGGTTCGATGTATCTTCAAATGATTAATACCATTTATGACTCCTATTGTCACAATTCCTATTAGGAAGGAAAGGAATAACTTTCCCATTCCCATGTGTTGTATTTCTGTATGTTCTTCATAGCGACTAATGGTTACTTCATATCTTACATTTAGCATCACAATCATAGCCAAAACTATTATGGCTATGATAATAATACTTGTTTTTAAAATGCTTTTCTTTTTTTCTTTCATTTTTCAGTTCCTTGTATCATTTTCTTCTTTGTTTTATTTTTTAACCATTCCATAGCTTCTGTTATTCCTTTAACTGCTACTGGTATTAAAATCACAACATATGGTATGATATATCTTGACTTTGCTTCCCATAACATATGAAAACTAAATCCTCCTAGAAATACTAATATTAGTAACAATGTTTCATGACTCATATCTTTCCTTTTTAGGATGACATAAATGAAAGTGCCTACATATATCATTCCATCGATTATTTTTTGTGATACCTTTAATATTTCAAAATGATTTCCTTCCATGATTGCTACAAACATTTTATTTTCGGATGGGTCTTTTCCTCTTTGCGTATTATAGATTTCACTTGCCATAGTTGGTTCTGCCCACATTGACAAGATTTTACCTTTATAAAATTCTATCGTGTAACTAGGATTTTGTAGCAAATATTTAACTCTTTCTTTGAGTTTTTCTTTTATTTCGTTTTCTATGGTTTGGTCTTCTTTATCTGCTTTCATTCTTTTTTCGTTTAAGATAGCTACTTCATCATTATACCAACCATTGGCTAATTTTCCTTCACTCATTCCCATATATAAATATAACATGGTTGATTTTTCTTTTCTATCATTTAATCCATATTGGTTTGAAATATAATTTTCTAATAATTTATTTGGTAAAATTGAAATGATAATAAAGACACCGATGCATACTAATCGGATTGTTTTTTCTTTACTTGTTTTTTCTTCTCGTATGGTAAATAATAGATAAATAGCCATTGCTATGATGAAAATAAGAGAATTGCTTCTTGTCATAATCGCAAGTGACATCGCTATGGATGAAAAAATAAAATTTTGTATTTTTTTATTTTTCACATATTTCATCATAAATACAATTGACCATATTCCTAATGCTAGTCCAATAAAATCTCCATATACCCATGTAGATAATAGACTAATTGGTAAAAATCCTAGTATTAAAGTAAAAAATAGCAAGCCATTCTTTTTCTCTTCATTTTCTGTAATGATTTTATAAATAGCATATAATCCAAATACAATTCCTATATTGGCTATCACATTTAGATAACGAAATAAATTTAAATTACCATTTTGCAATAATTGCATAATCCCTTCAAACAGAACCGTAAGTCCTATATTTTGTTTATAATAAGAAAAATATTCTAACATTCGGTCTGATACGCCTCTATTTTGGAAAATTCGCAAAGCGCCTCCATAAATCATTTCCGAATCTGCTCCTGCCTTTAGATTGCAATGCTGAATCCATACTATTTGAAATAGTACATATAGTGAGATTGCTATCACCATTGCCACTATTTTTATCTTTTTCGAAAAATTATATTGATTCATTTTTTCAATTCCAAGAACTAATCCAATACTAATAGCTGCACTAAGCAATAATTTTAGGATTCCCCTATTTTGAATTTCAGTATGTTCTTCATAACGACTAATGGTTACTTCATATCTTATATTTAACATCACTATCATAGCCAAAACTAGGATGGCTATGATAATGATACTTGTTCTTATAATTCTTTTTCTTTTCTTTTTTTCTTCCATTTTTCGGTTCCTTTTATTAGATATAATAAATAAACATATTTAACAAAGTTGGTAAATGCCATAGGATAGGTACCATATAAATCATTTTTGTATAATCTCTTCCAGTGGTCATATATTTCATTGGTATTAAAGTTGCTAGTAATAATACAATTGGTGTAAAATATCTTCCTTGTACTCCTGTAATTTCGGTTCCTCCTATTATGGTTGCTGAGGTCCATTCTAGGTATAGAGCTGTTATAATACCTGCTGTTACAATTAAGATAATGGCTCCCATTACAATGTATTCGAAAACAGAATATTTTTCTTCTTCTGTGTTATCGTTCATCAATGCTAGCAATAAAATAATGTATACAATAATGGATATCACTTCTGGTTCTCTTAACACAATATGCCATTCCATAGCACCACCTACCATATCAAGTGCCCATCTTGAGAAATTGTTACAAACTCCTCTAATTAATACACCTAAATAGGATATTGGATGTGTAAATACCCATTCTTTTTGTGCTTCTGCATGCTCAGAACGGTTTGTTATGTTAGCAATTCCTCCCCAAATTACAATTGCAATTATCATAATGGCTACTATGATTCCTACCAATATAGCCTTTTGTTTTTTCGTTTTAAAACATTCCTTTGGAATTAATAACACCAATCCACAAATTGCAAAGTAAACAAGCTTACTAACTGCAATACATGGTGTTAATATTGTTAAAATGGCAATGTCTTTCTTGGTTAATAACTTTTTTTCTTTTCTTAATCTAAAAATATAACTCGTAAATAGAATTGTTATCATATTTATAAATACATCTCCTGATAAAGTGGCAGAAATGTATAATATTTTTGGACATAATAGAAATGCTACTAGAAAGTATTTTTTACTTGGTATATACTTAATTGCTAAATAGCCCATGCCAATAAAAAATAATAAATTAGTTAATCTTCCACAAATTCCTTGCAAATACACATCTAATCCGATTGTTCTTCCTAAAAATATTCCAATTGCTTGTGGTATCATTTGAATTGGCGGATATACAGCTGTTGGCTCATTAAATGTAAATTTAATATCATTCCCTATCGATTCATCTCTTGCATAGTCCCAAGCCTTTTTCGCTGATTTATAATCCATCGTTGTATAGGTATCTTGTACTTCATAAATTCCTTCTACTTTTGCTGGTAGATTATCTCCTATCTTGCCCTCTTCATTTTTTACCTGAAAAAATTTCCCCATTGAAACAGCATAGGATTTATACCAATGATATCTTTCATCATGTCCTTTTAATAATGGAGTCGTAAACATATAAATAATCCCAAAAACAGAGGCAATGATTACAAATACCTTTTCTGGTTTTATGTTTCTTTTTTTATGAACCCATAATAGTAAGGCAGCAACTACAATTGTTATGATGATTGATAGTACAACATATAACAATTGACTTTTCGGTCCTTTATATGGGTCATTTACAAATTCCGTAAAATAATTTAAATTCATGATGATAACAAATATTAGATATAATCCAACTGCTATCAATATATTTCTTTTTTGTTTTATCTTTTCCATTTTATTTTCATTCCCTCTTATAAGTGTACCACTATAATTTGTGCAATGGTATAAACTTGTAAGGCTAATATAGAAATTCCTACAAATTTATTGATATTTTCCTTTTTATAGTCTGTTTTTATTTTTAATACACTTCCTAATAGTATCATAATTAGTGGTAAGATTGGTAAGAAATATCTACCTTGTACTCCTGCTATACTTTCTTTTCCTACCGTTGTCCATTGTACATATAAACTGGTAAATACTAGACCAATAACAGCTAACACAACCAAAGTTATCCATACTACTTGGTAGTTCTTCAATTTATTCTTTAAACTTTCATCGGTTATCGCTGTGAAGGTATAGATTGCTAATAAAGCATAAGGAACAATTGCATATAGTTTTACAAATTCTCCCCATCCTAAATCAGAACCAAACAATGACATTAAGTAGCTATTTCCATTTAAGTTAATAGTATAAAGAGCTGTTTGTATATATCGAATTGGATTCTGAATCGCTAGTAATACTTGTACTTTTGAGTCTCCTTCACGGAAATTGGATAAATATCTACTTGCTATTCCTAACCAGATTAAATTGATTATGATAGCAATTCCAGCAATGATGCAAATATTGAATACTTTGTTTCGATTGGTTTCCTTTTTAAATTTCTCTTTTGGTATAATTAACATCAATAAAACAAGTGGTATATATACAATTTTGCATAAAGCAATAATGACTGACATCACCAGTAATGTTACTTTTTCTTTTATTTCTATCTTTTTCTTTTTTCCAAAAGCTAAATTTAAAATATAAGCAATATACAAAAATGACATTGCTATGGTCATAGCATCTGGTGATAAGGAAGTAAATCCTTCTATTGCAATTGGTATCATGGCTGGTATCAATATTAGCTTTTTACCAAATGGCATTAGTTTTATCGCAAAATATAATAGCAAAATTGCTACTATCATATTGACAATTCTACCAGCATAGGTAATTAGATATACGTTATCGGTTAGTATTCTTGCGAAAGCAATTCCCATTGCTTGTGGCGCATATTGAACACAAGAATAAACAGCTGCTGTTTCTGGATTTAAGATTCCTTGTTTTTCTTTTTCCAAAGGTAGTTTTAATTTTTCTTGTACATCTGTATAAGTCATTTTGGTCCAATCTTTTGGGCAAACATTCGCTACTGAATCTGGCATCATAGAACCTTGTACACCATCTTGAATTGGTGTCATGAAATGTCCTTCTGACACTTCATATGCTTTTAACCAATGATAATATTCATCATGATTTTTAAAGGTTGGCATGGTTATTAAGAAAAATAGACAAGCAAATGGTACAATCATAAGAAATAGTTTTTCTACTTTTATATTCTTTTTATGATAAATTATGGTAGCTATGATATAAATGCCAACTATCATAATTCCCAATACTCCTGTAAAAATAGTCGTTCTTATCTTGCTTTTATAAAAATCTTGAAAAATTAAAGAACTATTTACCTGTTCTTCCCCATTTAAATATAATTTGTTTTTGGTAAATTGATTGTCATTTGTTGTTTTTACTGTATAAAACTTTTCTGATTTTTCTAAATCTTTGAATTGGATATAAATTGTATATTCTTTATCTTTTGCTTTTTTTTGTTTTTTGAATTTCAAACTGTATTTTGTGTTTTCTCTTACATAATTACGGGTAATTTCTTTTTCTTTTAGTATTTTTCCTTCACTGTCTTTTATTCCTACTACCACTTTTCCACCACAATTTACCTCTTCTTTGTATGGTTCAAAATCAATTGTTACTTTTTCTAAATTATCGTCTATTGCAACAAAGCTTTGACTAATCTCTGTTCCTTGCTCTGCCTCTTCTATTACACCTGTTGCTTCTTGCACTTCTCCTTTGGTATAAAATTTATTTTTGATAGACGCTGTATAGGTAGCAATTAATATCATAATTAGGATAGCTACACTTAGGATACTATAAAATTTCCAATCTTTTTTTAGGTTGATTTTCATCTTCCTTCCTCCCACTTTTATTTTATATTCAGTAATACAATTCCAGCTATAATTAATATCACTCCACCAATCCCGAAAGCATTGATGTGTTCTTTGAATAGGAAAATACCTGCTATAATAACTAATACTTGTGTAATTCCTGTAAGAATTGGAAAAATATAACTCAAATCAAAATTCTTAATAATATAAAATGTGTAAATTAAAAAACTTCCTATATAAGCAATAAATCCTAACATTGCTTTAATTCCCATAGCAAAGTTAAAGGTTCCATCTTGAATCGCAATATTAATACTACTAGAACCTGATTTTACTAATACTAATCCTCCTACTGTTAGAATTAAATAAATAATAATACTAATTATTTTCATTTTCCTCTTTCTCCTTTTTTTTCTCTAATTTTTCTACTTTAGCTGCTAATATAGCATTTTCTTGTATTAAAGTGGTTACTTTTTCAAATAATTTTGAAAAAGCTAAACTGATATAGAAAATGATAACAATGATTAAAAATATGTAAATTAAAAATAATGCATTGGTTGGTTCTGCTACATGTATTAATTTAGAAATACCAATTACAATATTCGGAAAAATTGCACACAATAAGGTTACCACTCCAAAAAATAACCATACTAAAGTGTATTTATAGGATAACTTCTTTTTCTGTGTTACCACTAATATGAAAATACAAAATAATAAAGTAACTCCAATTAAAATAATTTGTAATATCTTGTTCATAAATTTCTTCCTTTCTTCCTATTGTTTTACTCTTAAAAGTTTATCTATTTTTTCTTTGTAACTCCCAACTGCGAACAGTCTGTAATTACATAACAGACTGTAACTTGCTGGTCCCCCCGAATTGTTACTGCATAAAAAATAGATAAACTTTTTTAGCCATAACAATAATTCTCGTTTAATTCATTTCTCTATTCTTGAAAACGCAAGCCAACATCACAGCTAGTCCTACTTTAACCGCATAATAAATGGATTTAATTGGTGTAATAGAAGAAGCGCCACTATCTCTTTCCTTCATTTTCATTGGTACTTCTACAATTTTAAAATTATTTTTGGCAATAAGCGCATTGGTTTCTGGTTCTGGGTAATCAACTGGATAACTTCTAGCAAAAATTTTAATAATTTTTTTACCAGCTGCACGATAACCAGAAGTGGTATCTTTTACTTGTTTTCCTGTAAATACCTTTATAATCCAAGAATATAAATTAATTCCCATTCTTCTAATAAAGGTAGATTGAAATCCTTCTTTTTCTAAGAAGCGTGAACCAATTACTAAATCATTTCCTTCTTCTATTTTTGCTACCAATTCTGGAATATATTTAGGGTCATGTTGTCCATCTGCATCCATTTGAATGGCAACATCATAATCATTCTCATAAGCATAGCGGTATCCTGTTTGTACTGCTCCACCTATTCCTAAATTGACTGGTAAATTAATTACATTAAAATTATTTTTTCTACAAATTTCTAATGTTTTATCTTTTGAACAATCATTAATAATAACATAGTCTACCTCTTTACCATTTTTCTCTAAATTGTGAATCGTCTCTACGATTGCTCCTTCTTCATTGTAAGCTGGTATAATTATTAGTGTTTTCATATTTCCTCCATTACTTTTTAAAATACGCATAAATGCATTATATTATCTTCTAATATTACTTGTTCTTTACTAAAATGTTCCCAATTTTTTTGTGCAAATTTTTCTTTTTTATTGGTATCAATTTCTATTTTTTCAAAATCTCGTCCTGTATATAATTTTAATATTTTAATGATACACCAATCAGCTGAATATGCTTTTATATTCATATCTCCTGATGCTTGTAATCCTGGGTATACATATTGCATAGCAGAATCTGAATAAACTGCTATTTTTTCAATCTTATTTCCTGTCTTTTCTTCATATTCTTGTATCATTTGGTTAATTTCCAATGTCACTGTTTTATCCATATAATTTCCAATGTAGTTATCTATGGTATATCTCATAAAATTGGTAAACTGTATCATTAAAAATACAAACATTCCTATTAAAATTATATTTTTAGTTATTGCTTTTATCTCAAATTCTCTCCCTAAATACCATAACAAAATTCCTATGATAGCAGCCATTGGATAAGAACTTCTAGCTACAAACCAAATAGCACTTGTATCTTGCAATATTTGTGGTGCAACAGTTGCAAATAAGGTTACTACTATCAAATAAATAGAACCAAGTATAGCAAGGGGTTTCTTTTGCCTAATCGATTGATAAATAATAATTCCCATTAGAATTGCTATTACTGTTAAAAATAAATAATGTGGCAATAAATCATAGGTATCAATTATCATTCTTTGCGTTCCTGCAAACATTTTAGAAAGTGACTCAGCTAATACCATATTACCTTTTACACGTGCATTGGTAAAAATGAATCTTACTGCTAAAAAGTTTATGAGTGCTGGTATTCCATAAGTTAAGGCAACCACTATATTGTTTTGAATAAATTCTTTTATGTTTTTTGCATATTGTATAATATAAATTAAAGATAATGCTACAAATAGTCCAACAACACCTTGGTAACAGAAATTTGCAATTAGCATAAAAAACAAAGCCCATAAAAGTGATTTTTTATTTCCTTGAAAAAACTTCTGAATTTGTTCCACTGCTAATACACATAGCAAGACAGCTAATACCATAATTCCTTTTTCAATATACATGTATAATTCTAATGAAAATGGATTGATAATGATTAAGGTAGTAATGAAAATAGATATTACATTATTTTTTACTTCTTTTTTTATCAACTTATTTAATCGATATAAGCTAATAATCATACAAATAACAGCAAAACTATAAGATAATAAATAGGTTCCCTCCTGTCCTAATTTTAACATTCCCATAGCAAAATAAGCTGCTGCTCCTGTTACAAATCTTCCACATGATAAAAAGTGTAATACCGTATGCTTTAAATCATTGGTAAATACACTATACGTGTCTGGAGCATATTGCAAAATACAAAATGCTCCAAAAAATAATATTGTTATCACAGAAAAAATATATAATTCTTTGTCTTTTAATAACTCTTTCAATTTTGTCTTCATCGTTTTCTTTTTCCTCCTATTTGTGACTTTTTATAATTCTTCTGCAAAACCTTTCTGTAATTTGTTAAATATGATATAACCAACTACAATAGCCACAATTACTGCACCGATTAAAATTAATAAGCTAGTAACGTCTGGCATGGTTTGATTATAAAAAATATCACGATAGCCATTAATTACATAGGTCATTGGATTTAATTTTAAAATCCAAGCAAATTCTGTTGGAATGGTGTCTGCTGCATATACAATTGGTGTTGCATAAAATAATAATTGTAAAAAGATTCCGATAAAGTGTTGTAAGTCTCTAACATACACACATATGCTTGATACTACAAAAGATATCGCAAGTAACAATAAATATTGTGCTAAAAATACAATCGGATATAGTAATACATATTTTGTAATTCCTAAACCACTAAATAGCACAAAAGCTAGTATTATTATTGTCGAAATTAAGAAATTCACCGCTTCACTCGTTACAACTGAAATTGGTAATATTTCTCTTGGAAAATATACCTTTTTTAGAATATTTCCGTTTTCCACCATAGTAAAGGATGATCTAGAAATCGCAGTGGAAAAGAAAGTCCATGGAATCAAACCACAGCATAAAAATATAACATAATTTTCTTGTGTGTTTTTCAATATTAGCGGAAATACAATGGCATATACAGCAATTTGTAATAATGGATTTAAGAAAGACCATAATACGCCTAAAAATGAATTTTTATATTTTCCTCTTATTTCTTTTTTTACATTTGTTTTTAATAATTCTCTATAATTATATAAATTTTTAAAGACCTTAAACATTTATTATTCTCCTCTTTTTAGTATTCTTTTTATCAATTCATATAAATGTAATTTGGTAAGTATCACATAAAATGGATGTTTTATTTTATATTCTAGTGTATTTTCATAATAGATTGCTTTATTTTCTTTTTTTTCTAATTTCCAGTCAATATCTACATTTTCTCGATTGAAATTTTGTACTAACCAACTATATTCGATTTGTGCTCCAATAAAATATCTAGTCATAAATTCTTTGGTCAAATCGATATTATTTTTCATATTTTTTGCATTTTCTATTTTCTCAATATTAGGATTATTTTTAATTTCTTCGAATACGCCATCCATATTTTCAATCATGTTATCAATCGTAAATCCATTTAAGATTCTTTGCCTTGCATTCTTCTTGTATTCTTTTAGGTTTTTTATTACTTTTTGAATTCCATCTACATAAGGCATAATTTCTTCTTCCTGATAATTACAATCAAAAATATCTTCTTCTTTTTGTAAACAAGGAACAATAACCCCTACTTCCTCATTGATTAGCTCTTTTTGTCCTCCTACATCACAAGATATAACAGGAACTCCCATGGCTAATGATTCATAAGCTGTTAGTGCTAGTCCTTCTTTAATAGAGCAATTAATCGTCATATCACTCATCGCATAGATTTTTTCAGTTTCTTTTACATTCCCTAAAAATATCATATCATCCTGTAGATTTAATTTTTTTGCTTCTTTTTTCATTTTCTCAAGTAATGGTCCATCTCCAGCAATAACAAATAAGCAATCTTCTCTTTGTTTTTTTAAGCTTTCTATGATTCTTAATAGTAAAAATGGTCGTTTTTGTTCTGCAATTCTACAAATATAACTAATTACATATTTTCCTTTGGTATCTATTCCTAACTCTTTTTGAATTTCTTCTTTTTCAAATAATTCTGGTTGATAAATTTTCTCATCTACTCCAATGTAAATAGTTCCTACTTCT
Organism: uncultured Clostridia bacterium; assembly: GCA_949077355.1. GTDB lineage: Bacteria > Bacillota > Clostridia > TANB77 > CAG-508 > CAG-269. The sequence continues at coordinate 16,112 of CARUQW010000028.1, forward strand.
TTTGGATTTCTTTTGAAATATTCTACTAATATTTTTTCACTATTGTTATTACATACATAGGTTTTATCAATTACAGACGCAATTCTACTAGAGTCTCTTGAAAATCCCCCATTTCGATTATACCATTCTTCCATATGCACATAGTCCATAATTGGTATTTCTGGATATTTTACTTTTAAATATGGCAAGATACTGTATCCAAATGTACTATTGGTGTTAAAAATAATATCGATGTTATTTTTCTTTATGATATAATTGATGAAACTAATCCAATATTTTCTGTCTAAGAATGTAGTTATATCATACACAGTAGCATATTCTTCAAACTCTTGTCTCCAATCATTAGCATTTGGCTCTGTTGAAATAATGGTAAACTCATATTTTTCTTTTGCACTTCTTTTAATAATATCTAAATTGAATTTGTCAGCTCCTCCCATTGTCATCCATGGAATAATTAGCAAAATATTAATTTTTTTATTTTTTACCTTTTTCGGTACTATGATTTCTTCTTTTTCGTCTTTTAGATATTCCCAATTATAATCTTCTCTTGGATATTGAATGGCTTTTTTTAGTTTTTTATTGGTTCCTTTTTTATATTCTTCGTCTATTTCATCTGTTATTTTTTTAGCATATGCCATCGCTTTTTCACGATTATCTTCATTCGATTGTTGTAATTCGCTTTCTTCTTTTGCTTTTTTTCGATACCAGAATCCATAGAAATTCATTCTTACTGGATACATTCCTAATTTTATCATTTTTAGCCATAAGCACCAATCTTCATATACATTTTTTTCTCGTATTTCAAATCCATTTACTTGAAAAAATGCTTCTTTTCGAATCATGGCAGTCATTACTAATAAGTTTTCTTTTAATTCTTTATTTGGGTTGTACCATTTTGTCCATGTAAAATTTTGTCCGCTAAAATTGATGGTATCCGTATATGCCCAAGAAGCTTCTTTGTTTGTTTCTAACGTCCAATAGGCACATTCAATATAGGTTTCATTGATTAAGTCATCGGAATCTAAAAATAAAAGATATTGGCTAGATTCACTTATTTTCTCTGCTCCAAAATCCCTTGCTGCTGCTGGTCCTTCATTTTTTTTGTGGTAAACTTTAATTCTTTCATCTAACTCTTTTATTTTTTCTAATTTTTCAATATCTTCTTGATTTGTAGAACCATCATCTACAATAATCCATTCGAAATATGGAAAGCTTTGATTTAATACACTGTTGACAGTTGTATCAATATATTTATTGGTATTATAATAAGGTGTTATAATAGAAACAATTGGTTCTTTTTTTTCAAAATTATTATTGGCTTTTCTTGTCCTTCCTGGAAATAAATCATAATTTACTTTCATTTTTACAATCCTTTCTTTCTAGCTAGTTGCTTTTATATATTCATCTACTACTTCGTTTGTATTTCCATCCATTTTGATTTTTCCTTCACATAACCAAATGGTTCGGTCACATAATTTTCTTACAGATCCCATGCTATGTGTTACAAATACCATAGTTTTTCCTTGTTCTTTTAGTTCCAACATTTTGTCAAAACATTTATTTTGGAAATGTTCGTCTCCTACGGATAAGATTTCATCAATTAATAAGATATCTGCATCCACATTGATGGCAACAGAAAAGGCTAATCTCATATACATTCCAGATGAATAAGTTCTTACAGGATTATCAATATAATCTCTTAGCTCAGAAAATTCAATAATATCTTCTAGTCTTTCGTCAATTTCTTTTCTAGTTAATCCAAAGATAGAAGCATTAAAATAGATATTTTCTCTTCCTGAAAAATCTGGATGAAAACCTGCCCCCAATTCTAGTAAGGATGTTAGCTTTCCTTCTGTTTCAATTTTTCCTTTATTCGGATAAATAATTTTCGTTAATAGCTTTAATAAAGTAGATTTTCCACTTCCATTGGTTCCAATTAAAGCCACTACTTCTCCTTTTTTTATTTTTACATTAATTCCTTTTAACACTTCTCTTTTTTCTTTTCTATTTCTGGAAAAAAGAAATAACAATTTTTCTTTTATGGTATTTGCTTTGTCTAAATACACATTAAAAGTTTTATATACATCATCTACAATTATGTTGTATTCTGGTTCTTTTTCTTCTTTCATTCTCAATCTCATTCCTTCCTATTGACTTCCTTATTATATCATACTTTATTCGATTGTAAAGTCGATTTCCCCTATTATTCTGTTCTTAACCAATCTTCGATATTTTGGAATTGCTTCTGTGCTTGTTTGGCTATTTTTTTTCTTTTTCCTGCTCTTACTTTTTTAAAGTAATAATTTCTCAAAACTGTTTCAAAAGTCATTTCTTTAATTGGTTGATATCGTCTAAATAACTTCAATTCTTTTATAACATTATCCTGTTTTTTACTGTAAGTGATGTTGTATATTTTTTGTCCTAATAATATGGATAGTATCATAGAATGGAATCTACCACATATCATATATTCCATTTTTGCATATCGTTTCAAATAACTTTCTATATCTTCATTAAACGTTTCTACTTGTACCTTTTCTTTATATTCTTCTGGTAACATAGTAATTATTTTTTGGATTGCTTCTCCATCTTTTTCAAATTCTGAAAAAGAAAATAGATGTACTTTATAATTTCTTTTGACATATTTTATAATAATTCTTTTAATAAAATCATTGTATGGTTCTTCTAGTTCTTTTAAGTCTTCTCGAATCGCTAAACTAATAACTGATATTCCAACACTCTTTTTTTCTTTCTTTTCTTTTTCAATTGGAAAAGAAAATGCCATATCTGGTGCATAGCTAACGGTATCTATATCTTGAAATAATTCATAGGATTTTTTATCTCTAAAACAAATTCCATCACATAAAGAAAAGTTTTCTCTTGCCAACTCCACATATTCTTGTGTTTGATAAGGACCAAAATTACATGACATGTAGAAAAATTTTTTATGATGTTGCTTGCATTTTTTTATAAATTCATTGAATTCTTTCATCTCATGTCTTCCATATTCAGATTCCATAAAAATAGAACCTCCTACATAAATGTAAGCATCAAATTCTTCTATCTCTATATTTTTTACATTTCTTGGTTCTTGAATGTAGTGTAAATTGTTTATATTTCGATAGACTTCTTCATATTCTTTTTCCACAACATGAATATAGAATTCTATATTGGGATATTTTTTCGTTAACATATAAACAAATAAATTATCTCCTAAATTTACTTTTGTGTAGGCAAATAATAATACTTTCTTTTTTTCCATAAAATTCCCCTATTTCTTTGCCTCATTATATCTTTTACCACTGTGTTTGTCAAGAAAATATGCTGCTCTCTTGGGTAAAATTGCTTTATTTATGAAAGCAAATATTGGATATAATATATATAACAAAAAAACTAGTCAAAAAATGACTAGTTTCATTATATAATCTACATATTGTTCTAGAACTCCTTTAAGTACTTTTTACAATTTTAATTTTTCAGAGTTCTATTATAAATATAAAGCTATCCTAAAGCCAATGTTGTCGAAATTGTAGTAGCCAGGAGTTAAATTGGTATAATCAGAGGCCGGAAATCCAGAACCAGATTCTTCGTAACTACCACCTCTAAGTACGTAGTCACCTGAACTGTAGTATGTCGTTGTATATTCAGTTACATTTCCTGCTAAATCATAAATATTATTTGCTTGTGTTTCTCTAAATATCCCTGTTTTTATTAAACCTTCTGTATTTGAAAAAGTATCATTTCTATAATTTCCCCAACTTGTACTATCTATTACTAATTCGACCTCATTCTTTGCTCCCGTTTCATATAACCATCCCATTGTTCTATCCCATGCAGCTTCTGTTAATAAAGAACTATTTAATGTTGTATTATAAGCTTTTGCTTTACTTACAGCATCCATATGATTAATATAATTATAAACAAATTGATTCTTTTTTGTTACCAGTGTTCCTGCTCTCTCTGATGTTCTATCACTTGTTGCAGAGCTATCTCCTGCTTCATACCTTCCGATGTAAAATCCTCCGTTTTGATTTACTTTTTCTTTGTAATCTTCTTCTTCTTCAAGTTCATATTCATATCCGTTTCCCAGCTCATAGATAACTTCTTCTACTGTTTTTAATCCTGTTTCTTCTAACATACTTTGAATATTATCAAACCCTAATTCTTGTACAATTTTATCTAGCCTCCAACCTGCAAAACTATCTACTGCATACAAACTATGCACATTTAATAACTTCTTTTTTTCATCTCCACTTTCTGTTTTAACTACTATTCTATATAGCCCATTAATGGTAGGTTCAATTTGTTTATTATATTCTTTTCCAACATTAGTTTCTGTTACAATATCATCTCCCCTCGGATCTGTTATTGCTAAACTTGCTATATTTTCTTCACTTGTTACAGTTGCTGTTATTTTTTGGTCTTTTTCCACTGGTATCCATACAAATTGATTTCCTGCTAAGTCTGCATCTACTCCTTTATTTTCATCTGATGGGTCATCTGATATAACATACCCCTTATCAACAGTTCCTCCTACATGTACAAATCCTGTTGGTGGTGTTATATTAATTACTTTTGTTCCTTTGATTGAAAATTCATTGATTTTAATACTAGAAGATTCACCTATTGTTATATTTCCTTTTTGGTCAATTACTAAATCTATATCTTTATAAGTAATATTTAAATTGGTTCCATCTACTGTTACTGTTGCTGTTTTATCTCCTTTTCTTAATTCCTTTTGTAATTCTTCTGCTTTTTTATTAATATCCCATCCATTAATAATAGCATCTGTTTCAACAGAGGCATAGGCTATTTTTACTTCTTCTTTAATGCCTTCTTCATTTGATTGTTGTTTTGCTATATTCGCTTTGCTCAGTATTCCATTTTTCCCTGTTAAAGTTGCAATACTTACTCCTGCTAAAATTAGCAATACAATAATCGTCCTAATATTCCGTTATGACTATTTTTAAAAATTTAGCCAACATTTTTTAATTCATCTTCATTTCTCATATTTAAAATATTGAATTTATAATATATAGTTATTTCTTTACTTTCTAATATTTCTATCTTA
>CARUQW010000029.1 GCA_949077355.1 uncultured Clostridia bacterium
GTCGCAAAAATTCCAGAAATAGAAAGACAAGTCGCAAAAATTCCGGAAATGCAAAAACAAATAGCTCAAATTCCAGAAATGCAAAAACAAATAGCTCAAATCCCAGAAATGCAAAAGCAACTAGCTCAGATTCCAGAAATACAAAAACAACTAGGCCAAATTCCAGAGATGAAAAAAGAAATCGGTAAAATCTCAGAAATGCAAGAACAAATAAGAGACTTACAAAGAGAAACAAGAAATATTAGTAGAAGTGTAGCAATTATCGAACATGAACATGGCGATAAACTAAAAGCTTTATTTGATGCCTTTACAGCACATACAGAAAAAATGGAAAAGCAAGACAAAAGAATTAACATATGTGAATATAAAATAGAAAAACAAGAAGACGAAATTTATTATTTAAAAACAAAAGTCCAAGGTTTATAAAAGCCTATTAGAACTTAAATAAGAAAATAAGTCCTAATAGGCTAAAAATTATTTTACAACAATATTATAAATTTTATTCTTAACATAAATTTCTTTCAAAATTGTCTTTCCTTCTAATTTAGAAGCGATTGCATCATGAACTTTTTCTTTCACAATAGATTCATCCTCATCTGGAACAATTTGAATCGTTGCCTTTAATTTACCATTAAATTGAATTGGTAAAGTTATTTGATCTGCGATTGTTTTTTCTTCATCATATTCAGGCCATTTTTCATAAGAAATTGTATCAATATGACCTAAAATATTCCACAATTCCTCTGTGATATGTGGCGCAACAGGATTTAACAATTTTAAGAATCCTTCAGCATAAGAAAGAGGAAAAACATCTTCTTTATTAACATGATTGATAAAAATCATCATTTGAGAAATAGCCGTATTAAAATTCATTGTTTCGTAATCATGAGAAACTTTTTTTACAGTATAATGATAAATCTTTTCAAGATTTGAATTTGTTTCTTCTTTAATTTTTTTAGATTCTGTATATAATCTCCAAACTCTATCTAGAAATTTCTTAGAACCATCAATTCCATTTGGATCCCAAGGTTTAGCAGCTTCAATTGGTCCCATAAACATTTCATAAACTCTCAAACTATCGGCACCATATTGTTTTACCATATCATCAGGATTAATAACATTACCTTTGGATTTACTCATTTTTTCACCATTGGTACCTAAAATCATACCTTGATGACGAAGCTTAGCAAATGGTTCTTTTACAGGAACAACTCCTTTGTTATATAAGTAATTATTCCAGAATCTTGAATATAGTAAATGACCAACAGCATGTTCAGGTCCGCCTACATATAAATCAACAGGTAACCAATATTCTAATAATTTCTTATTGGCTAATTCATTTTGATTTTTAGGATCAATATATCTTAAAAAGTACCAGCTTGAACCAGCAGCCCCAGGCATTGTACTTGTTTCACGTTTAGCAGGTTTTCCATCAAACTCAGTATTGACCCAATTGAAAGCCTTATCTAAAGGAGAAGCACCTGCTTTGGATGGAGCATAATCTTCTAACTCTGGTAGAATTAGAGGTAAATCAGAATCAGCTAAAGATTTCATCTCATCATCAACATAAACAATTGGAATTGGTTCTCCCCAATAACGTTGTCTTGCAAAAATCCATTCACGAAGCTTATAATTAACCTTTTTCGTACCAATTTTGTTTTTCTCTAGCCAAGCAATCATCTTAGAAATAGCATCTTCTTTATTAGACCCATCTAAAAAGTCAGAATTGATATGTATACCATCCCCTGTAAAAGCCTCTTTAGAAATATCTCCACCCTCTAAAACAGGAATGATAGCAATACCAAATTTAGTAGCAAATTCATAATCCCTTTGGTCATGAGCAGGAACAGCCATAATACATCCTGTTCCATAAGTTGCAAGAACATAATCAGAAATCCAAATAGGTATTTCTTTTCCATTAGCAGGATTAATAGCATAAGAACCTGTAAATACACCAGTTTTATCTTTATTTAATTCGGTTCTTTCTAAATCAGACTTACTAGCAGCTAATTTTTTATATTCTTCGACAGTCTGCTTTTGTTCAGAAGTAGTAATTTGATTAACTAATTCCAATTCAGGTGCTAACACACAATAAGTAGCGCCAAATAAAGTGTCAGGTCTAGTAGTAAATACGGTGAAATTCAAATTATCAGAATGAGCAATTTGGAAAGTTACTTCAGCCCCTTCACTGCGACCAATCCAATTCTTTTGAATTTCTTTTGTAGATTCTGGCCAATCAACTTCATCTAAGCCATCTAACAGAATATCAGCATATTGGGGAATATCCAATACCCATTGTTTCATGTTTTTACGAACAACAGGGAATCCTCCTCTTTCACTTTTTCCATTAATTACTTCGTCATTCGATAGAACACAACCTAATTCTTCACACCAGTTAACAGGCATTTCTACTAATTTAGCAAGACCATCTTCATATAATTGTTTGAAAATCCATTGTGTCCATTTATAATAATCAGGATCACAAGTAGAAAGTTCTTTATCCCAATCAAAAGAAAGACCAAGCATTTTTAATTGCTTTTTAAAAGTTTCAATATTAGCAGATGTAAAACCAGCTGGGTGGTTTCCCGTTTTTATTGCATATTGTTCTGCTGGAAGTCCAAAAGCATCCCATCCCATAGGATGTAGTACATTATATCCTTGCATTCTTTTCATTCTAGACATAATATCAGTGGCAGTATAACCTTCTGGATGTCCTACATGTAGACCTTGTCCAGATGGATAAGGAAACATATCAAGTGCATAAAATTTAGGTTTTGAAAAATCCCATACATCAGTAAAAAAGGTTTTATTTTTATCCCAATAAGTCTGCCATTTCTTTTCAATTTCATTAAAATTATATTCCATAAGATGAAACTCCCTTCGCATTTTTTATAACTTTTTCAATTATATAACAAAAATAGCCATATTTCAAGGATTTTGTGATTTAAAATATAAATATTATTTCCCTTGAATTTAAAAATCAAAAATGATACAATGGGAAATGCGAGGTGTAAAAATGATAGACATACAAAAAGCAAAAAAAGTATTAAAAAGCTATGTAAGTAATTATGATATAAAAAACAATCGAATTAGAGTCAAAATAGGTCACATCGAAAGAGTTGCGAAAATTGCTAAAGAATTGGCGCAAAGCAAGCAATTAGCAGAAGAGGATATCCAACTAGCCGAATTGATAGGACTATTACATGACATTGGAAGATTTGAACAGGTAAAAAGATACAATACCTTTAATGACAAAGACAGTATTAATCATGGAAAATTAGGAGTAGAAATATTATTTGACCAAGGAATGATACGAGAATTTATAGAAGATACACAATATGATGAAATAATAAGAAAAGCAATTTTAAATCATAATCGAAATAAAAATGACATGGAGGTTGCGAACGATAAAGAGTTACTACATTCCAAAATAATTCGAGATGCCGATAAAATAGACATTATCTATATGTTGTCATTTGAAGATAAAGAAACAGCATGGGGAAGTAGTAACATAGAAAAAGAAAAAATAACAGATGAAATTTATCAACAATTTATAGAAGATAAACAAATTAATTATAGCAAAAGAAAAACAGGAGTAGATGTATTAGTAAGCCATTTTGCTTATGTATTTGATTTGAATAGCAATTACGCTTTACAAATGATAAAAGAAAAGAAATATTATGATACTATTTATCAAAGATTTAAATTCGAAGAAAAAGAAACAAAAGAAAGAATAAATCAAATTTATGAAATCGTAAGAAATTATTTAGAAAAGAGATAAGAGGGAAAGATGATAAAAATAGAAAATGCAAAACAAGAATTAATTCATCATATAGAAGAGCAAGAAATAAAAGATTTAAAGGTAAAGAAAAAAACAGAACACGTAATGAGAGTAGCTGAAATTAGTAAAAAATTAGCAATAGAATTAAAACTAACAGAAGAACAAATCCAATTAGCAGAATTAATTGGACTATTACATGATATTGGAAGATTTGAACAATATAAATTAACAGATAGAAATGAAAAATTCAATCATGGACAAGCAGGTGTAGAAATTTTAAAAAAAGACAATTATATTAGAAAATACATCCAAGAAGATAAGTATGACAATATTATATTTACAGCTATCTATGAACACAACCGATATCAACTAAGCAAAGGATTAACTAAAGAAGAAGAACTATTTTCAAAAATCATCAAAGATGCAGATAAGTTAGACCTTATTTACGAAGCGGTTGCTATCTATTGGCAAGAACCAGAAGATATTCAAAAAATAGAAGCAGGAAAATTATCCGAAAAAATGTTAGAAGATTTTTATCAACATAAATTAGCAGACATTAGAAATAAAGTAAGTAAAACAGATGAAATTTTAAGATTTGCATCTTTTGTATTTGACTTACATTTTTCTTATAGTATCAAGATTTTGAAAGAAAACAATCATATCAATCAAATGATAGATCGATTTGACTATCAAATACCACAAACTAAAGAAGAAATGATGAAAGTAAAAAGGGATTTAGGGAAGATTTTAGCTAAGATAAGTAATACTTGAAAGTATGTTCCTTAGAAATCCTATTTAAGAGAAACAAAAAATTTCTTGAGATAAGAAATAATGAAAGAGAAAGGAAACGAAGAGCAAATTGGGCAAAAAATTATTGATAACCGAAAAGCCATCTGTCGCAATGGAATTTGCAAAAGCGTTGAAAATAACAACAAATCGAAAAAATGGCTATTTAGAATCAAATGATTGGATTATTACTTGGTGTGTAGGACATTTAGTAACAATGAGTTATCCAGACAAATATGATGAGAAACTAAAGTTATGGCGACTAGAAACTTTACCATTTATTCCAGAAGAATGGAAATATGAGATTATTCCACAAGTAGAAAATCAATTTAATATTGTAAAAGGGTTGATGCAAAGGGAAGATATTGAAGAAATATACAATGCAGGAGACTCTGGAAGAGAAGGAGAATACATACAAAGATTAGTATTTATGATGGCGAAACCAAATCCAAAAGCAAAAATGAAAAGAGTATGGATTGACTCCCAAACAGAAGAAGAAATCATGAGGGGAATTCAAGAAGCCAAGGATTTATCAGAATATGATAGCTTGTCTGATAGTGCTTATTTAAGAGCAAAAGAAGATTATTTAATTGGAATTAATTTTTCGAGATTATTGTCTATTGTTTATGGGAGAAAATTAGCTCAAAGTATCAATGAAGATAAAGCATCGATATCAGTAGGGAGAGTCATGACCTGCGTATTAGGAATGATAGTACAAAGAGAAAGAGAAATTAGAAACTTTATCAAGACTAAATATTATAAAGTTCTAGGAGAATTTGGAAATGAAGAGGCATCTTTTAAAGCTGAGTGGAAAGTAAACGAAAAATCAATTATGTTTGAATCACCAAAACTTTATAATGAGTCTGGTTTCAAAAAAGAACAAGAAGCAAAAGAATTTATAAATCGTTTAAGTGGGAAAAAGGCAATTATAACAGAATTAAAAAAATCAAAACAAAAGGAGAATGCTCCTTTATTATTTAACTTAGCAGAAATTCAAAATGAATGTACCAAAAAATTTAAAATTAAACCAGATACAACATTAGAAATAATACAAAATTTATACGAGAAAAAATTAGTAACCTATCCTAGAACTGATGCTAGAGTACTTTCAACAGCAGTTGCAAAAGAAATTGCAAAGAATTTAAATGGGATAGCAAGAGGATTTAAAGAGGAAGAAATACAAGGTTATATCAAAAAGATGGTAGATGAAAAATATTCTACCAATCTGGTAAAAACAAAATATGTAAATGATAGCAAAATTACAGATCATTATGCCATTATTCCAACTGGACAAGGATATGAAAATTACAATCAATTACCAGATTTGCAAAAACAAATTTATAAAGTAATTGTAAAAAGATTTTTAGCTATTTTTTATCCACCAGCAGAATACAATAAAGTACAAGTAACGGTAAATATTGAAAATGAAACTTTTTATTGTAGTGGAAAAGTATGTGTAAAACAAGGATTTTTAGAAATATTAAAACCAAAATCCACAGAAAAAGGAAAAGATGTGGAAAAAGAGGAAAACGACAGAAGTCCAAAAGAAGAAAAACAAGAAAGTAATAATCTAGAAATTCTAAAAACCTTAAAAAAAGGACAAACGATAGAAGTCAAAAACTTCGAAATAAAAGATGCTGAAACATCGCCACCAAGCAGATATAATTCAGGTTCTATGATTTTAGCTATGGAAAATGCAGGAAAATTAATCGAAGAAGAAGAGCTAAGAGAACAAATTAAAGGAGCTGGAATTGGAACCAGTGCAACTAGAGCAGAAATTATGAAGAAATTAGAAAAAATTAAATACATTGAAATAAATAGTAAAACACAAATTATTACACCAACCAATAAAGGTGAGAAAATCTATGACATTGTATATACATCTATGCCAGATATGTTAAATCCAAAGCTTACAGCTAGCTGGGAAAAGGGGCTAGATATGGTAGCTAAAAAAGAAATACAACCAGATGAGTTTATGGTAAAACTAAAAAATTATATTCATTCTAAATTTAATAAATTAGTGGTAAAAATGTGAAAAAGAGAAATTAACCCAATGTCTTTAAGTGGATAACATTGGGAACCAATCTCCTTTTATAGTGTTATACAGCAAAGAAGTACACAAATATTTTATACAATAGTTCCCCCATTTACATGAATCACTTGACCAGTAACATATCTAGAATCATCACTGGCTAAATACAAATAAGCAGGAGCTACCTCAAAAGGCTGACCAGCACGTTTTAAAGGGGTATCTGTACCAAAAATTTCAACTTCGTTTTCAGAAAAAGAAGAAGGAATAAGAGGTGTCCAAATCGGACCAGGTGCAACTGCATTTACCCTTATTTTTTGATCTGCCAAGGAAAGTGCCAAAGATTTTGTGAAAACAGAAATAGCTCCTTTTGTACTAGAATAATCAATTAAATTTTTCTTCCCTTCATAAGCAGTAACCGAAGTCGTATTAATAATACTACTATGAACATCTAAATAAGGTAATACAGCTTTAGTCAAAAAGAAAAAAGAAAAAATATTAGTCTCAAAAGTATCACGAAGTTGTTGACTTGTGATATCTAAAATACTATTTTGGGGAAACTGGACACCACAATTATTAATTAAAACATCGATTTTTCCAAAAGTTTGTAAAGTATTTTCAACAATATAAGTAGAAAGTGATTCATCCCTTAAATCACCAGAAATTAGAAGACAACGGCGACCACATCCTTCTACTAATTGTTTCGTATAATTAGCATCTTCATGTTCATTTAAGTAACTAATAACAATATCAGCCCCTTCTTTTGCAAAAAGAACAGAAATAGCTCTACCAATTCCACTATCCCCACCAGAAATAATTACAACTTTATCTTGTAATTTCCCACTAGGAACATAATTGGGATTATCAAAAATAGGGGGAGGATTCATAACATATTCCAAACCAGGTTGAACATTTTGATGTTGTTTAGGAAAAGTAAGAGGTGTTTTTAAATTTTCATCTTTAAACCCAAGGTAAGGATATTCAGGATAATTGTAATAAATAAAAATCATCTCCTTCATAATATATCTATACCTAGTATATAAAAAACAAAAAAAATTATGCAAAAAATAACAATTTAAAGCTTTTCTTTTCACCAAAAGTATAGTATAATAGGGATTAGAGGAACGTACCTTTAATCCCTTTTAGGAGAGAAAAATGAATACAATTTTAGGTGAACTTGGTAAATCAGCAAAATTCATAGATTTACTAAAACAAATCGAAAATAAAACAAGTCCGATAGCAATATCGGGCTTAACTGACGTAGGAATGATACAAATCGGAGCAGCAATCCATGAATTTGGAAAAAAGCCGATTTGTTTGATAACTTATAATGAAATTCAAGCCAAGAAATTATATGAGGATATACAGTATTTTACGGATGGAGTCGTATTATTTCCCAAAAAAGAAATTGTAACTTATGATTATATAGCAGAAAGTAAAGAACTGCCTTATCAAAGAATTGAAGCATTAAATCAAATAAAAGCAAAGAAAAACTTAATTGTTATAACTACCGTAGAAGCTATGATGCAAAAATTGCCAAATAAGAAAATATTATATGATAATGAAATGAGTTTTAAAGTAGGAGGAAGTTACTCTTTAGAAGAAATTAAGCAGAAATTAGTAAAATTAGGCTATGTAAGATATGATTTGATTGAAGGAAGAGGCCAATTTTCAATTCGTGGAGATATTGTAGATATAGCAACAGACGAGAAAAACGGTATCCGAATCGAATTTTGGGGAGATGAAGTAGATTCGATTCGAAATTTCAATATTACAACACAAAGGTCAATTAATACATTAGAAAAAGCTATTATTTATCCAGCACATGAATACATTTTAGAAAATTCAATCGAAGTAGTTTGTGAAAAAATAAAAGAAACAGCAGTAAACAATCAGAAGCAAAAAGAAATAATAGAAGAGGACATAGAACAAATCAAAGCAGGAAATTATATTAGTAAGATTGATAAATACTTTGATTGCTTTTATGAAAAACAAGAAACAATATTAGATTATTTATCAAGTAATTATTGCATATTTTTAGAAGAAATTGGGAAAATAAAACAAAGAGCTACCAACCTATCAATCGACAACAAAAATCTAATAAAAGCACTAATCGAAAAAGAAAAAATTGTGCCAGATGCCATAACGAATCTATTAAGTTATGAAGCTATCAATGAAAAACTGTATCATAAGCCAATTATTTATATTGAAAAACAAGATGTAGAAAATAAGCAAGCAACTGAAAAATACAAATTTGAATACCGTGAAGTAAATTATTATAAAAGCGAAATTGAAAATTTAATCGAAGATTTACAAAAAGCAAGCAAGGAAAAGAAAAAAGTCTATCTATTAGTTAATACCAAAGAAAAAGCAAAAAAACTACAAAGCTTATTAAATGAAAAGGAAATTTTAAATAAAATAGAAGAAAAATTAAATCAAACGATTATCGCAAAATCGACAGAATCGATTGTAACCATAAGTATAGGAAATTTATCATCAGGATTTGAAGCTTATGAATTAGGTCAATTAGTAATTGCTGTAAATGATTTAATCGATGGAGAAAAAAGAAAAAGAAGAATTAGCAGTGTAGCTTTCAAAGAGGGCGAAAAAGTAGTATTTGCAGACTTGAAAATAGGTGATTACGTAGTTCACAGAAGATATGGAATTGGTATTTATATTGGTGTCAATACCATAAAAGCCGATAAAACCATCAAAGATTATATCAAAATTAAATATAAAAATGATGATATTTTATACATTCCAACAAGTGATTTAGATTCCATTCGAAAATATGTAGGAGGAGATGCTATTCAGCCTAAAATCAATCGCTTAGGCGGAAAAGAATGGGAAAACACAAAAACAAAAGTAAAAAACAATTTAAGAGAGGTTGCTAAAGAACTGATTGAATTATATGCTAAAAGGGAAAAAATACAAGGATTTGGGTTTAGCAAAGATACACCTTGGCAAAATGAATTCGAAGCCCAATTTCCATATCAAGAAACCGAAGACCAATTACGTTGTATTGAAGAAGTCAAAAAAGATATGGAAATGGCAAAACCAATGGACCGTTTATTATGTGGGGATGTAGGATATGGCAAAACAGAAGTAGCCTTAAGAGCAGCTTTTAAAGCAGTTATGGATCAAAAACAAGTAGCTTATTTAGCACCAACCACAGTTTTAGCAGAACAACAATATCAAGAATTTAAAGAAAGAGTAAAAGATTTTCCAATTAAAGTAGAAATTTTAAACCGATTTAAAAGTAAAAAATATCAAGAGGAAGTGATTCGAAAACTAAAATTAGGCGAAGTAGATATTGTTATAGGAACGCATCGAATATTAAGCAAAGATGTAGAGTTTAAAGATTTAGGATTTTTGATTATTGATGAAGAGCACCGTTTTGGTGTAAAAGACAAAGAGAAAATCAAACAATTAAAAACGAATGTAGATGTATTAACGATGACAGCAACACCAATTCCAAGAACAATGCATATGTCAATTGTAGGAATTCGAGATATGTCAGTTATTTATGAACCACCTTACAATAGAAGACCGGTCCAAACTTATGTACTCGAATATGATACAGAAGTCATCAAAGAAGCTATCACAAAAGAACTGGAAAGAAATGGACAAGTGTTTTATTTATTTAACAATGTAGAAGGCATTCAAAAAAAGGCAGATGATATTGCAAAATTAGTACCAGAAGCTAATGTGGCTTATGCCCATGGAAAAATGACAGGAACACAGATAGAAGAAATTATGAAAGAATTTACAGAAGGTAAAACCAATGTATTAGTATGTACAACCATATTAGAAACAGGAATTGATATTCCGAATGCCAATACAATTATTGTTGAAAATGCTGATAGAATGGGATTAGCGCAATTGTATCAAATACGAGGAAGAGTGGGAAGAGCAGATAGACAAGCATATGCCTACATTACCTATAAAAAAGACAAACTTTTAACAGAAGTAGCTGACAAAAGATTAAAAGCCATTAAGGAATTCACAGAATTTGGTTCTGGATTTAAAATTGCGATGAGAGACTTGGAAATTAGAGGGGCAGGAAGTTTACTGCGGAGAAATCCAATCAGGACATCTAGAACAAGTAGGATACGATACTTATTGTCATTTGTTAGATGAAGTAGTAAAAGAAATGAAAGGTATCAAAGTAGAACCAGAAGTAGAACTTCAAATCGATTTAAATGTAACTAGTTACATACCAGACGAATATATACAAGATGCTAACCAAAAGATAGAAATTTATCAAAATATAGCACTTTGCAAAAATGAAGAAGACATACAAAATGTAATAGACGAAATCATAGACCGCTTTGGAAACATGCCAAGTGAACTAGAAAATTTAATTGACATAGCAAGAATTAAATACCTGGCAAAACGATTAAAAATAAGTAAAATAGCAAGTAAAAAAACAGCAGTAGTATTTACATTCGAACCAAATCAATTTGAATTAGATTTAAACGAACTAATCAAAAAATATGGTAATAAAATAAAATTTTCAGCTGGTATAAAACCTATGATAACATTAGAAATAGGAAGCAATAACGAACGACAAATTTTGAACGATGTAACAGAGTTCTTGCGATGATTTTGGGGACAGAGGAAAAAATCATCGTTAAAAATAAAAAATAGACGATGATTTTTTCCTCTGTCCCCAAAATCATCGAAGGAGAAGAACATGCAGGGAATAACGAGTAAAGAAAATGAGTTTGTTAAACATGTAAAAAAGTTAAAAGATAAGAAATATCGTGATATGAATAACGAATATGTAATAGAAGGAATTAAGCTAGTAGCAGAGGCAATTCAGGAAAATGCACCAATTAAGCAAATTGTTTTGTGTGATGATTGTGAAAAAAATGCAGCAATTCGAAAAGATTTAATGTATGAAATCGCGAAACAAGAATGCATTTATGTGACAGAGAAGGTTTTTAAATATTTGTCAGAAGTACAAACGCCACAAGGGATTTTAGCAATTATAGGAAAAAGTGGACAAAATGCAGAAATAGATTATACACAAGATATGATAGTAGCCTTAGATGATGTGCAAGATCCGGGAAATTTAGGAACGATTTTAAGAACCGTGGATAGTATTGGACTAACTCAAATTTTAGTATCAAAAGGAACAGCAGATGCCTATAATCCAAAGGTAGTACGTTCTACCATGGGAGCTATTTTCAGAGTGAAAATTATCGAATGTGAAGATTTAAAACAAACATTAAAAGAAATCAAAAAACATAAATTCAAGATTGTAGTATCTTCATTACAAACAGAAAATACAATTTATGACATTAATTATGATAAAAAAATAATTATAATTGGAAATGAGGCAAATGGAGTAGAAACAGAAATTCAGAATTTAGCAGACGAAAAAATAAAAATACCAATGCTAGGGAAAACAGAAAGTTTAAATGCTTCTGTTGCAACTGGAATTATATTATATGAATATGTTAGACAAAAAAGAATGTTGTAATTAGAAGCATGATATAAAAAGAAAGAAGGAATAGAAGTGAAAATACATGTAGTAATGGTAGAACCAGAAATACCACAAAATACAGGAAATATTGCAAGAACATGTGCAGCAACAGGAACAAAATTACATTTAGTTCATCCACTTGGCTTTAAGATAGATGAAAAATCAGTAAAAAGAGCTGGATTGGACTACTGGGATAAAGTAGAAATCGAAGAACATGCATCGTTAATAAGATTTTTAGAAAAATATAAACCAGAAGAAAATAATATGTTTTTTGTTACAACAAAAGGAAAACATGTTTATTCAGAGCCAGATTATAATAAAATGGATGAAATATTTTTATTATTTGGAAAAGAAACAAAAGGTTTACCAGAAGATATGTTACAAAAATACATTGATAAAACCATTCGCATTCCAATGAGACCAACTTTAAGGTCTTTAAATCTAGCAAATTCTGTAAACATTGTCGTATACGATGTATTTAGGCAAAAGAATTTTGAAGGCTTAGAAGAAATTAGTGAATATTTTGATATGTGAAAAAAATAAGAAGTATTGTCGAAGGAAGAGAAGATTTGTAGAAATGCTTGCAAATCTTCTCTTTTCATGCTTTAATAAATTTAGTTTTTCGATTCAATAGAAAATTTGATTCAAAATTTAGTTCGAAATAAAATCAAGATTATCCTAAACAAAATAGAAAGAAATCAGGTGATAAAAAAGAAGAAGTAAATAGGAATATAGTCTTTAAGAAAGTAAGAATTAGGCACTTGTTTACAAATGAATAAAATTTGACACAATCATAAAAAAGAGATAAAATATGGGAGGAAGTAGATTGAAAGTATTTACATATAGTCAATATATAAAATGTATTCATACATTTAGGCTAAATGCAGTTATGCAATTAGCAGAAGAGAGTAGAGAATATAAATTGGAGCAACAAGAAAAGAAATATTCACACGATAAACTAATAAAAAACATATTACAAAATAAAAAAGAAGCAACCGAATTTATTAACCAATTTCTAGAACCAAGAGAAGAAGTAAAAGAAAAAGAATTGATTCGATACACGAATAGTTATATAACAAAAAAATACAAAGCAAAAGAAGCAGACTTAGTCTATAGACTAAAAAATCAGGATATATTTTTCTTAATAGAACATCAATCTAGCATAGACAATAATATGCCATATCGCATTTTAAATTATTGTTTAGATATTATGAGGGAATGGAGTAGAAATAAAAAGATAGGAAGAAATACAAATTATCCAATTATTGTTCCCATTATTATTTACACTGGAGAGCAAAAATGGAAAGTACCAAAAAATTTTAAGGAAAAACAAATTAGTAATTATGTATTTGAACGTTATAATATCGATTTAGAATACAATTTTATTGATATCCATAAGTGTTCCAAACAAGTTCTATTTGAAAGAGATACCATGTTTGGTTATGCTATGTTTCTTGAAAAAGCAAAAAATAATGAAGAATTACATGAAAATTTAAGCATTATTATAAATTCAACTAAAAAGAAAGAAAATCTAGAAGAGTTGCATAATATTATAAGCTATTTATTAAATAGGGTACTAGATGAAGAAACACAAATAAAATTATTAAAAGAAATTGATAAAAAGGTAGGTGAAAAAGAGATGAGTACATTAGTTGAAAGATTGAGAAGAGATTTGCAGAATCAAAGAAAACAAGCAAGAAAAGAAGGAAAAAAAGAAGTTGCAGAAAATATGCTAAGTCTAAAACTAGATGAAACAATTATATTAAAAGCAACGGGAATAAAAAAAGAAGAATTAGAAGAAATTAAAAGAAACATAGTAGTAGCTAGTTAAAAAACAGAACAGGCCGAATACGGTTTGTTCTGTTTTTCTGAAATTTTGTTATGAGTTAGATTTATCTATTTTCTATAAAAAAGTTTATTTATTTTTTCTTTGTAACTCCCAGTTGCGAACTGTCTGTAATTACATAACAGACAGTAATCTTACTGGTCCCCCCGAATTGTTACTGCAGAAAAAATAAATAAACTTTTTAATTTTAAATAATACTTATTCTAACTTATAACAAAATTTCAGTAAAATTTTCATGAACGTATCTTGCTAATTTTACATAAAATAATATAGGGGGATGACAAAATGGAAAAAATATTAGAAGTCAAAAATATAACGAAAAAATACCAAAACAAAGAAGGGGAAATATTAGCCATACAAAACATCAATTTACGAATCAACAAGGGAGAATTTGTAAGTATTATAGGACCTAGTGGATGTGGCAAATCTACTTTATTGTCTATTATAGCAGGATTAGAAGAAAAAACATCTGGAAAAATCTACATAGAAGGAGAAGAAGTAAATGGCATATCACCCAAAATAGGATATATGTTACAAAGAGATTGTTTATTAGAATGGAGAACAATACTAAGCAATATGATGTTTGGGTTAGAAATTAAAGGAAAAAAAGATAAGGAATCCCAAAAATATGTAGAAGAATTACTAAAAAAATATGATTTATATGATTTTAAAGATAAATATCCATCCGAATTATCAGGAGGAATGAGACAAAGAGTAGCCTTAATTCGAACACTAGCAGTAAAGCCGAAAATTCTGTTATTGGATGAAGCCTTTTCAGCTTTAGACTATCAAACTAGAATCATGGTAACAAATGATATTTATACGATTTTAAGAAAAGAAGGAATTACTGCCCTAGTAGTAACACATGATATTTCAGAAGCAATTAGTATGTCCGATAGAGTAGTTGTATTAAATGCAAGACCAGGAACAGTAAAAGACATTCATAAAATTGATTTTGATATGGAAAATAGAAATCCAATCAGTTGTAGAGAAAAGCCCCAATTTAGCCAATACTTTAATACCTTATGGAAGGAGCTGGGAGTCGATGAGTAAACAACTAATATCGAAAGAAAGAAAAAAATATTTAAGAAAAAAGAAAAGTAAACAATACAGAATATGGTTAACACAAATAGGAATTCTAATAGCATTCCTTGTAATATGGGAAGTTTTAGCAAATCAAAAAATAATTGATAGTTTTATTATGAGCCAACCAAGTAGAATATGGGAAACATTTACAAACTTAAGTACAAATGATTTAATCAAACATATTAATGTTACAGTCTATGAAACAGTAGTAGGATTTTTATTAGGAACTGGATTAGGAATTGTGATTGCCATCATCTTATGGTGGTCAGACTTTTTGTCTAAAGTAGCAGAACCTTATTTGGTAGTATTAAATAGCTTACCAAAGGTAGCATTACGGACCAATTATTATCATTTGGGTAGGTGCAGGAACACCAGCTATTATTGTGATGGCAGTAGCAATTTCTTTAGTGGTAACGATATTAGAAAACTTAAATGGATTTTTAAAGACAGATAAAGAAGTGATAAAAATGGCAAGAACATTTAAGGCATCAAAATTACAAGTATTAACAAAAATTATTATACCAGCGAATCTTTCAACCTTTATTAATTCTTTAAAAGTTAATATTGGGCTTTCTTTAGTAGGTGTGATATCAGGAGAGTTTTTGGTATCCAAAGCAGGACTTGGGTACTTGATAGTCTATGGGGGTCAGGTCTTTAAGTTAGACTTAGTTATGACAAGTGTTATTATTTTAGGAATGGTAGCTGGTATTATGTATGCAGCAGTATTAGCACTAGAAAAATTAATTTTACATTCTAAAAGATTTAAATAACAAAAAGAAGACTCATAGGTAATAAGTCTTCTTTTGAGATCTTACTGTGTTAAAGATTGAATTTGGTAATAAATCTTTTCTAATCTTGAATCTTCAACACCTGCAGTTTCTACAATCGCATTTGCCTCTGAAAATAGTGCAAGAATTTCACTAGCTTTTTCTAAATATTCTATATGAAATCCAGTATAAGGTTTTGCGTTGCAGAAGTTTTTGATACATGTTTGGATTTTCTGAAAAAAATCTTTTGTTTCTTCTGCCATATGATCTCCTCCTTGCTTTATAGAAAGCTATTTGCATTATATCACTTTTTGAAAATTATGTCAATTTAAATAGCTTTTTTATGATAGTTAATAATTTTTTAAAAGGATTTTTTGAGTTGATAACAGTCATACTTGTGATAGGTATATTATAATTTTCAATTTTTTTTCTTTTAGAAAATAAATCTTCTGTAGGATATCGATTTTTCTTTTCCATCTCTATTGCATATAACTCTTTTTTATCATTTGCTTCTATCTGTATACGTTCATCATCGTCTACCCAATATTCAACATATAAATTAGCAATTAATATCAAAGTTAATTTTGATATATTTTGTTCTTCAAAAGATAAGTGAGGATTGTAAACATAAGTATAAGTAGTATCTTTATATTTTTCATAATAGGATAATTTTTCTTTTGGAATTTTATTTGTATCATTATAAGAAATATATTTTAAGATTTCCAATAATTCTGTATAAGATTTTGCATAATCCTCTTTTGTATATAGATGTATCATTCAATTTCTCCTTATTTATTTAAGTCATGATTATGAAAAGAGAGTTGTCGATTTCTTTCTTGAACAGCAACAGTCATTCTTTCTTCCACAGTTGTTGCCTTTAAGGCACTTTTTCCTATTTTTCTAGAATCTAAAGAACAGTCATTCATTTCTACTATTTGTTCTAAAAGTTCCTTAGAAAGCCCCAATTTAACAGAAAAATAATAAGCTTCTCTAGAATTAAGTCCACTTTTCCATATTTTCATAATATCTTCTCGTTCAATATCTTCAGGCAATTTTTTATCAAAACCTAGTTGCTTTTTTATACTCTTAATTTTGGAACCTTCGTATTCAATAGGTAATCCAGCATTATACTCATATAGTTTTCCAGTATAATCTGGCAAGATAGAAGTATCATTTAATTCATAAAGCAATGATTCAAATTCTTCCTGTGATATTTGACCTAATTCATGCTTGCTTTCCAATATACCAATAACCGTCTCTTGAGCATTTTTCATAATACTCTGAAATTTATTTCCAAAATGTACACAAACTTGTCCAAAAAAAGGCAAATCAATAACAAAAGAATCATTTCCTACAGAATCTTTTCGATAGCCATAAGAAATAAAATTTTTATATTCATCTTCTGTTTTAGTAAGAATATACAAACTAGCAATTAAATCTTTCATTGCCATATCCTTCCAACGTAATGAAGTGATTTCATTTTTTCTATATAGTTCTTGTGTTTTTTCGGGTAATTCATTATTATTTTCATAACGATAGTGTTTTGCTAATCGATTAGACATAAGCATTAACAAAGCCATATTAGTAATTCCATCAAATTGGTCCGTAGCATCAACTGTTCCTAAATTTCCAGTTAGATAATCAATTTTAGTATAATCATTTCTGATAATTGATTTTATATTATCAGAAGGAATTTCGATAAGAGTATTTTTCAATCCACTTTCATTTTTTCCTTTTTGTTTTAGAATGAAATCTTTTAGGTCGTTTTTACTTTTTGTATTTAAAAATAGGAGGGTAACTTTTTCCAATTTTTTATAAAGTGATGCGTAATTATCAGATAAATAAGTACTTTCTTTTTTCATAAGACCCCCTTTAAAATATGAATGTTATGTTCATAATAACACAAATAAACCATTTTTTCAATCTCAAATAAAAAAATATGAAATTTTCACATATTCTAGAAATAAACATAAAATATATAAAATAAAAATAGGAGGTAGAAAATGAGTAAAAAAAGAATCATAAGCATCATTGCTGTACTTATTATAGCCATAATCATAGGGATTTTCGCAACTATCAAACAAACAAGCAAAAAAGAAGACTTAAAAACAATTAAAGTGAATGAGGTAACTCGTTCTGTGTTTTATGCACCACAATATGTAGCAATCAATAACGGCTATTTCAAAGAAAATGGAATGGACATAGAATTAACAACAGGTCAAGGTGCAGATGCGGTTATGACAGCAGTACTTGCTAACCAATGTGATATTGGATTTGCTGGACCAGAAGCATCTATCTATGTATATAACGAAGGAAAAGAAGATTACACACAGGTATTTGCACAATTAACAAAAAAAGACGGTTCCTTCTTAGTAGCAAGAAATCAAACAGAAAATTTTAATTGGCAAGATTTAAAGGGAAAAATGGTTATCCCAGGACGAAAGGGTGGGGTACCTTATATGACATTAGAATATGTATTAAAGAAAAATGGAATAGACCCACAAAAGGATACCACATTAGATGATAGTATTAAATTTGATTTAATGGCAGGTGCTTTTGCAAGTGGTAGTGCAGATTATGTAACATTATTTGAACCAACAGCATCTATGACCGAAAAACAGGAAAAAGGATACATTGTAGTATCAGTAGGAGAAGCGGCAGGAGAAATTCCGTATACAGCATACTTTAGCAAAAAAAGTTATATCGAGAACAATCAAGATACTATTCAGAAATTTACAAATGCTATTTATAAAGGACAACAATGGGTAAAAGAACATACAGCAAAAGAAATTGCAGAAGCAATTCAAAACTTTTTCCCAGACACAAATGTAGAAATGTTAGCAACAGCCATTCAAAGCTATCAAGACATAGACGCTTGGAATGATACACCAATCTTGAAAGAAGAAGCCTTTAATCGTTTAGAAGAGGTCATGACAATGGCAGGCGAATTAAAGGAAAAAGTACCTTATGATAAAATTATAAACAATCAATATGCAGAAAAAGCAATAAAATAGAAAAAGAAGATTAAAGTGAAATTTTGCCAGAGAGGATGGACCTTTTTGGCAATCTTTATTTAAAATTCTTTATCAAAAAGTTAATCCATTTTTTCTTTGTAACTCCCAGCTACGAACCAGCTGTAATTGCATAACAGCTGGTAATCTTGCTGGTCCCCACGAATTGTTACTACAGAAAAAATGGATTAACTTTTCAATTTAAAAAATAGACAACAAAAATGCCAAAAGGTTCCGTCCCTTCTGGCAAATTTTCATCTAATCCTCTTTGATTAGCATTGGTCCAATTTCTGTTACAGTACCGGCACCAAGAGTCATAACAATATCATCTTCTTGAACATTATTTTTTACATAAGAAACACAATCGCTAAAATTAGGTATATATTTTGCTTCTTTTCCCATTGAAATTAAGGCATCTACTAAATCTTTAGAAGAAATATCATAAGTATTTTTTTCTCTTGCAGCATAGATATCCAAAACAATAACATGGTCAAAATTTAACAATGACTTGGCAAAATCCATTAATAAGTTTTTAGTTCTACTGTAAGTGTGTGGCTGGAAGATAACCCAAGATTGATGATATCTTTTATGAGATAAAGATTTGGCAGTAGCTAAAATTTCAGTTGGATGATGACCATAATCATCATAAACACTGACCTTTTGATTTATTTTACCTTTGAATTCAAATCTTCTATGAGCACCTGTAAATTTCAATAAAGCAGATTGAATAACATTTTTTTCAATTCCATATTTAGTACATAAAGCAATACAAGATAAAGCATTTAAAATGTTATGTGTACCAGGAACAGATAATTTAATTCTAGTAAAAAATTCGTTTTTATAGTAAACATCAAATTCAGGGAAACCGTCATTGGTAAAAGTGATGTTAACAGCACAAAAATCAGCATCTTTATTTTGAATACCATAGGTAATAGGAATGACTTTAGTATGTTGTGCTAAATCTAAGCAATTGGTATCATCAGCATTTAATACCAAAACACCATCATCTGGTAGAAGTTTTACATATTTAACAAAAGCATTTTTTATATTTTCAAAGGTTTTAAAATAATCTAAATGGTCATTGTCAATATTTAAAATAATTTCTGCTTTGGGACTAAATTTTAAAAAGCTTTCTACATATTCACAAGCTTCGATGATAAAATGTTCACTATTACCAACCTTATAATTTCCACCAATTTGTTTTAAATAAGCGCCAACTTGGATACTTGGTTCAGCTAAAGCTTCGATGAAACAAAGAGCAACCATTGAAGTGGTAGTTGTTTTTCCATGTGTACCAGAAATACATATAGTATCTTGATAGCAACGGGTTAAAGAACCTAAAAAATCAGCTCTTTCAATGGTAGGAATATGTAATCTTTGCGCTTCTAACATTTCAGGATCATCTTGTTTAACGGCAGCAGAATAAACAACGACATCAGAGTTACCAACATCTTCTATGTTATGACCAATGGTAACTTTAATCCCTTTTTGAATAAGAGATTGTACATTTTCTGAATCAGAAGTATCAGAACCAGCAACATGAAATCCCCAATTCTTTAAAATAGCAGCGATACCACTCATACTGACGCCACCAATTCCAATCATATATATTTTTTTGTATTTTTTTATATTTTCAATATTTGGCATTGCGAAACACTCCTTTATAACAGGTAGATTATATAATTATATAGATGAAAATTCAATAGTTTGGTTAAAATTTAAGAAAAAACTTGGTTTTAGACATCTATTTAAAGAAACGAACAAATCTCCTATATTTTATGAAATAAATAGAAAGTAGTTACAAAATATAAAATTTAATTTTTTTGTAAAAAAAAGAAGGAAAAACTTTTTTTATGAAGAATATTATAATTGTACATAAGATACAAGTTATATGTACAAAATAATTTTAAAACTTAAGGAAGGTAGGTGCACTTAGAATGCAAATCACAGATGTACGTTTAAGAAAAGTAAATTCAGAAAACAGAATGAAAGCTGTTGCTT
>CARUQW010000030.1 GCA_949077355.1 uncultured Clostridia bacterium
CTATCCAAAGTGGTTAGTTTTGTGCCTGTCCCAAAACTAACCAAAACTAAAACTATTGATGAAATTGAAAAAGGGATAATAAAAAGGCAAGCTCCTATTGTTCTATTATAAAAAGCAAAAAATGCTATTGAACAAAAGAAAAAGAAAAGATATAATAGTGATAGAATAATACAAAGGAGGAGCAAAAATGAAATACAAACAAGAAAAGCCACAGGGAATCACATTAATTGCATTAGTGATAACGATTATTGTTTTATTGATTTTAGCAGCTGTTTCAGTTGTGACTTTAACAGGACAAAATGGATTATTAAATAAAGCAGAGATTGCAAGAAGAAACACAAATATAGAAGAAACGAAAGAAAGAATTAAATTAGAATTAGCAGGAGCTATAAATGAGGAGAATACTAATTATACCAATCAAGATGTAATAAAAGCGATAGAAAAAATTACTGGAAATAAAGTAGAAGAAAATGCGCCAGTAGTCAAAAGTGATAAAGGAAATGACATTGATATTTCAGACTTTTGGATAAAGGAGGAAATAAAAGAAGATACGAAATACTATTTTACTATCAATGGTATAAAATGTTATTTTACAGACAAAGATGCCGGATTCACATACAATTCATCTGGAGATGCTATGTTTTATTTTGATGAATGGTTAAATCATCATGTATCCGAAGTTTCTTGTACCAAGCTTTGGGATGAAACATGCCAAGTATTAGATAAAGGGGAAATGGTGGATATGATTGACTACCATACTCTTCGTAAAGAAGGGAGTGTTTTGTATATTACCATTCAAGATTTGGAAAAAAGGATTTATTATGAGTAAATGATTGTGGTTAGTTTTGGTTAGTTTTGGGACAGGCACACAGCTATCCAAAGTGGTTAGTTTTGTGCCTGTCCCAAAACTAACCAAAACTATTGATGAAATTGAAAAAGAGATAATAAAATACTTGCTTTTTTTCAGAAAGAATAATAAAATATAGATATTGAAAATATAATGAAATAGACAAGGCTTAGGAGGATATAAATGAAGATACTATTAGATGCTATGGGGGGAGATAATGCACCAGATGCGAATATTAAAGGTGCAGTAAATGCGATTCATAAAATAAAGGCAGAAGTGATATTGATTGGAAAAGAAGAAGTAATTCGAAGTAAAGTAAAAGAATTTTATGGAAAAGAAATTGAGGAAATATCAGAACGATTAAAAATAAGAAATGCAACAGAAACAATTGAAATGGAAGATACTCCAACAGTTGCTATAAAACATAAAAAGGATTCTTCTATGGTAGTTGGTTTTAAAATGCTAAAAGAGAATGAAGGCGATGTATTTATTTCGGCAGGAAATTCGGGAGCCTTATTAACAGGAGCAACTTTGTTAGTAGGAAGAATTAAAGGAATTGATAGACCAGCCTTAGCAGGAATTTTACCAGCTTATAAAAGTCAATTATTACTAATTGATGCAGGTTCCAATACGAATTGTAAGCCAATTAACTTATTACAGTTTGCACAAATGTCTAGCATTTATTTACGAAATACTTATGGAATTCAAAATCCAGCCATTGGATTGTTAAATATTGGTACAGAAGAGACAAAAGGAAATGAGTTAGTGAGGGAAAGCTATAAACTGTTAAAAGAAAAAGCAGAAGAATTAAATATTAATTTTGTTGGTAATGTAGAAGGAAGGGATGCTTTTTCTGGTGAAATCGATGCTATTGTAGCAGACGGATTTACTGGTAATGTATTTTTGAAAACAACCGAAGGATTAGGAAAATTTGTAAAAAAATCATTAACAGAAAGTTTTACCAAAAATTTATTAGCTAAAATTTTTGCAATACCAGCCTTACCAGCAATTAAAAGATTTTCTAAAACAATGGATTATAAGTCTTATGGTGGAGCTTTATTTTTAGGAGTGAAGAAACCAGTAGTAAAAGCTCATGGTAGTAGTGATGCACTATTATTTGAATATACACTTATACAAGCTGAAAAATTTGTAGAGAATAAAGCTGTTGATAAAATGATCGAAGAATTTGAAAAATAAAAGATTTTCGACTCATTAGTACAAAATAGAAATATTTTTAGAATATACTTGACAAATAGAAAAACATATAATATAAATGAAATATGAATAAGTCATTTACAAACTTGAGAGGAGGTGAACTCGAATCGTATGAGTTCAGAAGAAGTATTAGAAAAAGTAAAAGGAATTATTGTTGAACAATTAGGTGTTACAGATACAGCTGTAACAATGGAAGCATCATTTATTGATGATTTAGGAGCTGATTCATTAGACATCGTTGAATTAGTTATGGCATTAGAAGAAGAATTTGATATAGAAATTCCTGACAATGATGCAGAAAAAGTAGTAACAGTAGGAGATGTAGTTGACTATATAAAAGAAAATGTAAAATAAAAAATGAAAGCCAATAATATGAAAATATTATTGGCTTAATGTTATTTTAGAAGATTAAAACACGGAGCTTTCCAATTGATAAGGATAATCTTTAAAAAAACCTAGCATATAGTCAAATATAGAAGTTTTTCGAATAGAAGAATTTGATAAAATATCAAATTCTGCAATTATACTATCTTGAGAAGAAATTATTAATTTACCCAGCCAATCATCCTTATGGATAGGAGCTTGTAAATAAGGGGAAATGCTTGGATTAGCTCTTATGCTAGGAATCAGTTCTTTCTTGATAGGAATGGTAGATATTTTATCGAAGTCAGAATTTAGTTTTATTTCTAATTTATTAGAAATGCCTTTATGAATAGAAAAATAATTTTTGTGCTGGTTTTGCCAATCTATAATAGCGTTAGAGGCAAAATCTTTCAGATTAAAATATTCATAAGTTTTAAAAGTATATTCAATTAGTTTAATACTATCTTTTGTTCTAAAATTTTTAGTATCAGCTCCTAATACAACACAAATAATATCCATATCCCCCCTTTTGCAAGCAGTAACCAAACAACGATTAGCTCCATTGGTAAAACCTGTTTTAATGCCATACACACCATTTAGATTTCCTAATAATTCATTCGTATTAGATAACGTTTTAGGGTATCCATTAATGGTTATGGTATAATTTTTAGTTCCAACAATATTAAAAAAAGTAGGATTCTTTAAGGCAAAATTTGAAAGAAGTGCCAATTCATAAGCTGTTGTATAATGTCCATCAGAATCTAAACCATGGGGGGATTCAAAATGAGAATTGGTTAGTCCTAGCTCTTGTGCCTTTTGATTCATTAAGTTAGAAAATTCAGGGACTGTGCCAGCAATACTCTCAGCTAAGCACACGGCAGCGTCATTTCCAGAACATAGCATTAACCCATATAATAAATCACGAATTGTAATTTTATCACCCGTTTTTAAGCCCAATCGAGAACCACCTGTTCCAGCAGCTTTTTTAGAAGCTTCTACGGTAGTATCTAAGGAAGAATTTTCGAGAACAACAAGAGCAGTCATGATTTTTGTAGTAGAAGCCATCTTTACTTTGTTTTTTTCATTTTTTCCATACAAGATGGTATTAGAGTTTCTATCTAATACCACACAAGAACGAGAATTTACATCTGGAATTTCATTGGATTGTGCAGATGTGTCTATTTCTGCATTGACATCTATACTTTCATCTTCTATATCATCACAAAATGATAGGGTGCTTATTTGAATCATAAAAATAAATAAAATAAATAGTTTATATAAAAATTTTTTCATAATTCACCTCTTATTTAATCATATAAAAAAAATTTTTTTTTATGATTGATTTTCTTATTATGTAACAATAATTTGCTGAAAAACTACGGAAATAAAGAAAACAAAAAATAATAAACATAAAATCTTGATTTTATAGTAGAAATGTAATATAATTGTAATGTAGGGACTTTGCAAAAAGTGAATATTCGTAAATAATACTTCCGTAAGGAGGAAAAAACGAATAAAAAAGGATACAAAAATAACTAAAAAAAGCCCTATTGACTTAAAGAAAAAAAAGTGTAAAATAAGATACAGAAGGAGAATTTATAAATTGAAGGAGAGAATTAACATGAACTTGAAAAAAGTGCTATTGAGTGTAATAACAATTGTGATGCTAGTAATGGTAATAGGATTGCCAAGTATGACTTATGCTGCGATATTACCAGCAGGAGAAGAAAAATACATGGGTATCATTGAATTAATGACAAATGATACACCTAATATGGGCTATGCCATTAACAAGCCAGGAGAGGCTAATGGAGCAAAGATTTGGAACATTGTAAAATATGGAACAGAAGCATCTACTAATTATACCGATGCTAATATCTATTGTGTGAAAGCAGGAGTAGGTTTTACAGAAGTAGATGATATAACAACTGCTAAAAAACCTTATAATGTTTTTTATGATATGAAAAAAGAAAGAGACTTAATTCAAAAACAGAATGAAGTATTAAGAACATTAGTAGATAATACCATTACTGAAAATGGAAAAACGATTAGTTGTTATAATGCCGTATTAGCAGTTTTAGATATGATGTATTTACCAGGAGTATCAACAGATGCTGAAAAAACGGAAATTATTAATAAAGTAATTGAACTTGCTATGTATGATGATGATTACGTAGCTTATAGAGATTATGTTGGATTAATGGAACAAACTGATAAACAATTGACAAAAGATGATATTACTGCAATTCAACAAGCAGTTTTATGGTATTTTACAAACTACTATAAGAGCAATAAAACACAAAGTAGCTATACAGAAACAACAGAACATGATTTAAAATATGATAAATTAAATGATCGTTCATGGCTTAATTATAAATTAAAAGATACTGATTATGAATCATTAACAAATTATAGACCAAATGGTTTACAACAACAATATGATGCTGGACAAGCTAGAACTTATCAAGCAGAAATTTTATATAAATATATGATAAAAACAGCAAAAGAAAAAGCAGCTGAATATGCCAATGCAAGTTCTATGACAGGTGCCCCTGTAAGAATTGATACAACTACTTTAGGAAGTTCAATTTCAGGAGAACGTTGTATAATCGGACCAATTCATATGACACAATTAAATGCGACTCCATATACAATTGATTTTAAAGTAAAAAATAATGGAACGCAAATTGACTATCAATTAGTAGATGAAACACAAATACCAGTAGGAAAAGATTTTTATATTTCAGTTCCAAAAAATCAAGTAAACAATTTAACAATTGATATTACTGTTAATTATAATGAAACAACAATGAAATTATGGGCATCTACTACAAATAATCAAGAACAACCATTAGTAGAAGTAAACAAAGAAAAGAAATCAGTACCTAAAACCTTAACATTACAACCAGAAGAAAAACCATTTGACTTAGCTTTAAGAAAATATATTACCAAAATAAAAAATGAAGCAGGAGAAAAAGTTTTAGCAGGAGCAGATGCAAGGGTTCCTAATATTGATGAAAAACCTTTAGAAAATGGAACAACAGCGACTTACAAACATAAAAAAGATCCTGTAACAATTAATACAGGTGATGTGGTAACTTATAAAATGACAATTTACAATGAAGGTGAAAAAGCAGGAAGAGCAACAAAAGTAGTAGACCAATTACCAACAGGATTAAAATTTAGCAAAATTGTAAGTGGAAACTTTGACTTAGAATCTTATAATGAAACAACCAATACATTAAATTTAGTAAGAAAATCAGGAAATACAACTAATTTACCAGCTTATGAAGCAGGCAACTTAGTAAATAATGGTAAAGGTAGTGAAACGATAGAAATTGAATGTATGGTAACAGCAAAGCCAGACAAAGAAAATAGTAAAGTATTAACTAATATCGCATGGATTTCAGAAGAAGTTGATGAAGATGGAACCGTTATTACAACTGAAAAGGGAAAAGACAGAGATTCAGAACCAGCTACCAAACCAACTTGTGACAAAGATAGTATGGCAGATTATAAAGGAAATGGAAATAAAGATGATTTAACAGATTCAGACTACTATTATAAAGGACAACAAGATGATGATGACTTTGAAAAATTAGTTTTATTACCAGAAAGCTTTGACTTAGCTTTAAGAAAATTTATTACTGCAGTAAATGATGACCCAGTTGATAAAAGAATAACAGTTGATGTAAGTAACTTAAATAAAGTAGATGAAAATGGAAACATCATAGCAACAACAGCAAAATACACAGAAAATAAACCACCAGTTAGTGTTACAAAAGGGGATATTGTAACTTATACGCTTAGAATTTATAATGAAGGAACACTAGATGGTTATGCACAAGAAATAACAGAAGATGTTCCAGATGGATTACAATTCTTATGGTCTGAGAAAGAAGGAGAAGAACTAAAAGCGGATACAACTTTAACAGATGCAGAAAAAGAAGCAATTGAATTCAACCAAAAATATTTATGGGGAAAATTCGTTTATGATGAGAAAAAAGAAAAGATTATCAAAATTTCTTCTGATTATTTATCAAAAGAAAATGAAGCAACAGTAGGAGGAAACTTACTTACTGCATTTGGTAAAAACGATGGAACGAAACAAGAATCAGATCTTAAATACAAAGATATCGCTGTAAAATTCAAGGTTGTTTCTGACGATACAACAGGAACCATTATTAGAAACGAGGCAGCCATTACAGAAGATTGTGATAAAGATGGAGAACCAGTTGATGATAGAGATTCTCATCCAGAAGATTGGAAAGAACATCCAGACCACGAAGATGATGAAGACCATGACTACATTACATTACAAGCATTTGATTTAGCTTTAAGAAAATTTATTGTAGCAGTTAGTAAAGATACAAAAATTGAAAATAGCGAATACTTGAAAAAAGAAGATGGGTCTTATACAAGAGAACCAATCGTAGATACATCAAAATTAAATACAGTAGATGAGAATGGAAAATTAATTACAACAGCAACTTATAATCACACAAAACAACCATTATTAGTACAACCAAATGATATTGTAGTTTATATGTTAAGAGTATACAATGAAGGTGATGTTAATGGTTATGCAGCAGAAATTAAGGATTATTTGCCACCATATTTAGAATTTGTGGATAGTGAATTCAATCAAGAATATGGATGGACAGTGTCTGAAGATGGAAGATTAGCAACAACAAAATACCTAGAAAAATCTTTAATTAATAAAACTACCACAGATGAAGATGGAAAAATTGTATTATCATACAAAGAAGTTCCAATTATGTGTAAGGTAAGTGCAAACCCTAAAACAAATGAAAACATTACTAATATTGCTGAAATTTCAAAATACTTAGATGAAGACAAAAAACCAGCAAAAGATAGAGATTCAGAAGAAGATAATGTAAAACCAAACATTCCTGAAGATAAGGACTTACCAGGATATAAAGATGACGAAACAGGAGATTATATCCCAGGAAATGAAGATGATGATGATTTTGAAAAGGTAATTGTAAAGATATTTGATTTAGCATTAAGAAAATGGGTAACACAAGCGATTGTTATTGAAAATGGACAAGAAACAGTAACCCAAACTGGACATGATCCATGGGATGATCCAGAAGCAGTTGTAAAAGTAGAATTACACAGAAAGAAATTAAATCAAGTAACTGTTAAATTTAGATATTCAATCCGTGTCTATAATCAAGGCGAAATTGAAGGATATGCAAAAGAAATAACAGATTATATACCAGAAGGATTAAAATTTGTAGCAGAAGATAATCCAGGATGGAAAGATGAAGGAAACAACATAATTTCTACAAGATTATTAGAAAATACTTTATTACAACCAGGAGAATATGCAGATGTAGAAGTTTTACTAACATGGATTAATAATGAAAATAACATGGGTGTTATGACTAATACAGCAGAAATATCAGAAGATTATAATGAATACGATGTACCAGACATAGATTCAACACCAGATAATCAAAAACCAGGAGAAGATGATATTGACGATGCACCAGTTATGTTATCTATTACAACAGGTCAAGTAAGAATTTACTTTACATTAGGATTCATTATCTTAGTAACAATTGCAGGAGGAGTCATCTTAATTAAGAAATTTGTTTTATAAAAAAATGTTGCTAAGAGGTTGCCAATGGTTCCGGGTTTAAATGGCAACCTCTAAGTTGCCATTTAAACCCGGAACCATTGGCAAAAAAGAGGTAAAATAGAATGAATCAGGATATAATAGAATTATCAAAACAAGTAGAAGAGGAAATAAAACCTATATTAGAAAAAGTGAATGACATTTGTGAAAAAAATAGTCAAAAGGTTTTAACTGCATTTCAAGAATGTAAATTACAAGAGGCTCATTTAAATTCTTCTACTGGATATGGAATTGATGAACCAGGAAGAAATAAAATAGAAGAGATATACAGCCATATATTTAAAGCAGAAGATAGCCTAGTAAGAGCACAATTCATATCTGGCACACATGCCTTAGCAATTACTCTATCAGCTTTATTAAGACCTGGAGATACGATGCTTAGTATTACAGGAGAACCCTATGATACGCTTCAAACAGTAATTGGAATTGGAAAAGAGCAAAGTAAAAGTTCATTAAAAACTTTTGGTATTCAATATGAACAAATTGATTTAGTAGAAAATGATTTTGACATTTTAGCAATTCAAGATAGACTAAAAAAACAAAATATTAAATTAATTGAGATTCAAAGGTCAAGAGGTTATTCAACAAGAAAAAGTTTGACAATTGAAAAAATAGAAAATGCAATTCGAGCAATTCGAGAAGTTGATAAAAATGTTATGATTATGGTTGATAATTGCTATGGTGAGTTTGTGCAAGAAAGAGAACCAATTGAGGTAGGAGCAGATATTGCAGTAGGTTCATTAATGAAGAATTTAGGAGCTGGTATTGCAAATTCAGGAGCGTATATTGTAGGAAAGAAAGATTTAATTGAATTGTGTGCAGAAAGATTAACTTCACCAGGAATTGGGAAAGAAATTGGTCCATCTTTGAATCAAAATCCATTGTTTATAAAAGGATTATTCTTTGCACCGAGTGTAGTAGCCAGTAGTGTAAAAACAGCAATTTTTGCAAGTTGTATTTTAGAAAAATTAGGATATCAGGTAGAACCTAGATATGATGAAGTAAGAGCAGATATTGTACAAACTCTTCATTTAGGAACAGAAGAAGCATTAGTTAAATTTTGTCAAGGAATCCAAATGGGATCACCAATTGATTCAGATGTTATTCCCTATCCAGGAGATATGGGAGGATATGAAGATAAAGTAATTATGGCTGCAGGAACGTTTACACAAGGTTCAACGATAGAACTTAGTTGTGATGGCCCAATTCGAAAACCATATATAGCATATATGCAGGGTGGACTTACATATGAATATGGAAAATTGGGTATATTAAAAGCAATAGAACATATGAAAAATTAAAAAAGGAAGGAAGAAGAAAATGTTAGTAGTAGGTATTTTAGTTGGTTTAATTGTATTAATTTTAGCTATTTTGATTGTAGGAGGAAGTTCTGCCAGAAAAGCCAATAGAAGAATTGAGAAAGAAAGAAAAGAAGCAGTGAAAAATGCTAAAAAGGAAATGAAAGAAAAACAGAAAAATGCGAGAAAAAGTGAAGAAGAATATGTTGACATTTTAAATCAGGTGGAAGAAGATGAAAACGAAGAAGTTGAAGAAATGGAAGATATAGAAGAGATAGAAGAGGATGAAGATGAAGACGAATACAATTTTGAAACTTCAGAAGAACAAGAGGAATTAGAAGTAGAACTAGAAGAACCAGAGACAGTAAATACAGATTCTGATATTGAATTTTTATTTGATGAATCAATAGAAGAAACTGTGAAAGAAGAGCCAGTAGAAGAAACTTTGGAAATAGATACAGAAGAAGAAACCAAGGAAGAAAGTGAAAAAGAATCTGATATTGAATTTTTAGACAATACTTTAGAAAGGTATATTAAAGAGGCACAAGCAGATGATATTGGATATTTAAATGGAGAGCCAGAAGAGGAAGAAGAGGAAGATATAACATTTTTATTAGAACAAGAAAAGGAAGAAGAGAAGAAAGAAGAAACACCAAAAAAGAAGACTACTACTAAAAAGTCAACTACAAGTAAAACAACAAAATCACCAGCAAAAAAAACGACAAGTAAAAAAACAACAACAAAGAAAACCACAGGAACTAAATCAACAACCAAAAAATCAACAACGAAAAAGAAAGAAGATAAATAAATGAAAATTATTGTAATTGGTGGAGGCCCTAGCGGAATGATGGCAGCCATTGTTGCTAAGCAAAATGGGCATCAGGTGATTTTATTGGAAAAAATGAAATCATTAGGTAGAAAATTATTAATAACAGGAAAAGGAAGATGTAATATTACATCTTCTTTAGGTATGGAGGATTTTATCAAAAACACGCCAGGAAATGGAAGATTTTTGTATAGTTGTTACCGAAATTATACCAATCAGGATATGATTCAATTTTTAAAAGATGAAGGGTTAGAAGTAAAAGAAGAAAGAGGAAACCGAATTTTTCCCATAACGGATAAATCACAAGATGTATTAAAATGTTTCACTAAGAAGTTAAAAGAGCAAAAAGTGGAAATAAAATATGAAACAGAAGTGACAAAAATAGTAATAGAGCAAGGAGAAAAACCAAATCATGTAATTGCGGTAGAAACAAACCATGGTAAAATAGGAGCAGATAGAATTATTTTAGCAACAGGAGGAAAGAGTTATCCACTAACAGGTTCTACTGGTGATGGTTATAAATTAGCAGAACAATTAGGACATACTATAACAGAAATTAGACCATCATTAGTACCGTTAGAGGCTTATGAAAAATCGATTTGTGAAAAATTGCAAGGATTAAGTTTGAGAAATGTAGAAATTAAATTAGTAGATATAGAAACAAACAAAGAAATTTATAAAGATTTTGGAGAGATGTTATTTACTCATTTTGGTGTTTCAGGACCCATTGTGTTGAGTTCATCTGCACATTTAGTTCGATATAAACAGATAGAAGAAAAAATGAATCGTCAAAGAATTGTTTTTACAATTGATTTAAAACCAGCTTTATCAGAAGAAAAGCTAGATGATAGGATTTTAAGAGATTTTCAAGAAATTTCCAATAAGCAATTTAAGAATGGATTGGATAAATTATTACCACAAAAGATGATTCCGATTGTGATACAAAGAAGCGAAATAGATGGTAATAAACCAATTAATATGATTACAAAAGAAGAAAGAAGAAGATTGGTAAAATTATTGAAAAATTTTATGATTGAAATAAAAGGTTTTAGACCGATTGAAGAAGCTATTATTACAAGTGGAGGAGTCAGCATTAAGGAAATTAATCCTAAGACAATGCAATCTAAGATTGTAAGTGGGTTGTATTTTGCAGGTGAAATCATAGATGTGGATAGTTATACAGGAGGATTTAATTTGCAAATAGCCTATTCGACAGGATATACAGCTGGATTGTTAAAGGAATAGGTCGAAAATGGTGATAGGAGATATAAGATGGAATTTGTGACAATTGAGAAATTAGTGCAGGCAGAAGTGACAGAAAAAAAATCAAAATTTATAGCTAATTTGTTTCCTGTTCAAAATGCGGAGGAAGCGGAAGAAACCATAAAAATGATTAAGAAGAAATATCATGATGCTAGGCATAATTGTATGGCATATCGAGTGGTGGAAGAAGGTCAAGTTCATGAAAAATCAAGTGATGATGGAGAACCATCTGGAACAGCAGGAGCACCTATGCTAACAATACTACAAAAAAATAATTTAGCAAATGTACTGGTTATGGTTACTCGTTATTTTGGTGGTATCTTGCTAGGAACAGGAGGGCTAGTTCGTGCTTATTCAGATAGTTTACTAAAAGCGATTCAAGAAAGTCAATTACTAACAAAGTGTTTCGGAATCGAAATGTTGGTGACGATAGAATATTGCGAATTTGATAATTTTAAATATTATTGTAGAAATAATAATATTTTGATAACAAATGTAGAATATAGTGAATGGATTGCTTGTAAAATAGAATTAGAGGATGTTCAAAAAGAAAAGATATTGAAAGATTTTGCAACAAAAAATATTATTTTAAAAGATATCAAAGAAATAGCTAAAAAATATATTACGAAAAGTATATGAAAAAAGTGTTTTTATAAAGTTTCTGGAAAATATTTCCAGAAACTATTGCTTTTTCTCGAATAAATGCTTATAATAGGGATTGTTAAAAATTACCGTTTAGGAGGAGAAATATGAAAGAAAAGCTTAGCATTTTAATTGCTGATGATAATCAAGAATTTAGTCATACATTATCTTCTTATATCAATAGTCAAGAAGATATGGAGGTAATTGCAGTTGCAAAAGATGGAAATGAAGCAGTGGATATGATATCCAATACGATGCCAGATGTAGCTTTATTAGATGTAATTATGCCACATTTAGATGGATTAGGAGTATTAGAAAAACTAAATAATGTAAAAATAGATAAAAAACCAATTTGTATTATGCTATCAGCAGTAGGACAAGACAAAATAACGCAAAAGGCAATTATAGCAGGTGCAGACTACTACATAGTAAAACCATTTGATATTGAAGTTTTAATTAAAAGGATACGTGAAATAAAGTTCTTTAAACCAAACCAAACAGGAAGTAATTTTATTACAAGGGAATCCAAACAAAAATATATTGATTTACCAGAAAAAGAAGCCAAAAGAGGAGAAAACTTAGAGGCTTTGGTAACCAATATTATTCATGAAGTCGGCGTACCTGCTCATATTAAGGGATATCAATATTTAAGAGAAGCAATTATGATGGTTGTTAATGATATTGATGTGATTAATCAAATTACAAAGAGTTTATACCCTAAAATTGCCTTTAAATTTAATACAACACCAAGTAGAGTAGAGCGTGCCATTCGTCATGCTATAGAAGTTGCTTGGGGACGCGGGCAACAAGATGCTGTTGAAAATATATTTGGATACACAATTTCAGCTGCAAAAGGAAAGCCTACCAATTCAGAATTTATTGCAATGATAGCTGATAAATTAAGATTAGAACTTAAGAGTGCATAATGGTTAGTTTTGGGACAGGCACAAACTAACCAAAAGTGGATACTTTTGGGACAGGTTACATACAAATTGAAAATTAAACAAGAAAATAAACTTCCAAGATTTATTAGTTAATATTTTAAAATGTTAACCAGTAGATCTTGGAAACTTTTTTATAAATACTAGACAAACAAGTAAAAATATACTATACTATATAACAAAAGTAGAATGAAACTAAAAGCATATTTCCTATTTAATAGCATATATTAATATAGGTGATAAAATGTTGAAGAAAAATAATTATTATATGTATTGTAGAGTAGCAAATAAAAGTCAGATAGAAGAGGAAAAAAGAAATGAAGAACGAAATGATAGAAAAATATATAGAAGAAATATTAGCGGATATACTAAAAAGTTTTGCCATACCGAATCATATTATGCAAAAGGTAAAAGATAGTGTTAGGGAAAATATTTATGCTATCATTTCTCATTGGCATGATATTGAATTTAGAAATGCAGTGTTAGTGACAGGAATGGAAGAAGCTAAATTCTATGAGCCGGAAGCTTCGATTGCTATAAAATGTTTTGTAGTAGTAGCGATTAGAAATAGTTATTTAGAGGAAATATTTAGTGATGATTGTGTTAAAATTGGAATGGATAAGCCAGTTGATGAAGAAAAAATGTTGCTAGTAACGAAAGGCGCAATAGAATATTTTAAAGATGTAGATTTTGGTGATATAGCTAAAAAAATACAACTATTAGAAGAAAATGATAAATATTTAAAAATTGCAAAACAATATCCTATGGCATGGAATGCCTTGATTCAGTTAGGAAAGTGTAATAGCAAAAAACTAATTTATAACAAAGTAAAAATAGAAGAAAAAATAAAATTAGAAGAGTATAATCCAAAAGCGATAATTGTAGGAAAAGAATTGAAAGAAACAGAATCTGGAATAACAAAAGAATTATCACAAGAGTTGATACAAATTTTAAAAAGAATAACAAACGAACCAGAAGGCATACTTTACGTAGATTGTTTTAAAATGTTAACAAGAAATTTTGAAAAATTGCTTAAAGTAATAGAAATATTATTAGAAAATGAAGCTTATTTTTTAACAAGTAATTATATGATTGGTAATACTTATATTGGGAAAAGAGAAAACATTTATAGAGCTGCACATACAACAAAAGAAATATATGAAAAAATAAAAGAAGAAAGATTTTTAAATGATTTATCGAAGACACATAGAACAATATTAAAAAAATATATAGATTATTGTTTTAATGAATAAAAATAAATTCTCTCTATACTTTTGCAGTATAGAGAGAATTTATTATCTTGGTGTAGAACGACGGTGAGCTCTTACTCTAATACCATCTTTTCTAGTATAAGAGCGTACAGGTACAATTTTTTTGGCTTGTTTGCCTTTAATACTTGTTTTTGTTTTAGCCATAGTATATACCAATTCCTTTCTTAGTTGGAATTTTTCTTGATAATATTTTTGATATATGCTATAATGATAATGGATTATACCAAGGTGGGTAACCAACTAAATCCCCATCTATAAAGCTGATAGCATGTGCGAGATGCTGTCAGTTTTTTATATTTTTAACAACTCATTAAACATGTCTCTACGTTTTCCATTTGGTTTATTATTAAAATCAGTTGTATGATACCATTGAATTAATTTTTCATTTTTATTCTCTGGCAAAATATTTCTTTTTGCAAAAACAAAATAGCCAGTCAAATAAGTAATATAATCAATTCTGTTAGGCTTAGACAAGTGATTGGATAAAATGAAATTAATGGTAGCATCTAGAGCGTCAAGAGTAATAGAAAAACAGTTCTTTAGTTGTTCAGCAGATAAATTGCAAAGTTGATTTTCTTTTACGTCAGATGGAATAGGAGTAAAATTAAGAGAATGTTCTTTTCCTAATATTTGTTCTAAAGCACAATTAAGGTTGGCAATTGGAATAGAAACTTCAGTATCTTTCACATTGAAGAGATTAAAGTTAGCGTCTTCTAGTTTTTTCTTGTAAATTTTTGTGTATTGTGCATAAATATCAATTCCTTCTAATCTTAATTTAGAGAATCTCATTTGTACTTTTGTTACTCTGCTTCCTGCATTATTTAAAACCTCAAACCATTCAATTTGTTCTTTTTCACTTAAATCTTCTGCAAGATTAATGGTATAGTTATAATCCCTCAATTTGCTTCTAGTTTGTAATAAGACATTTGTGATTTCAGATTTTTTTAAGGTTTTAGATTTATTAATATAATTGAAAAATACATCTGTATTTTTGTTTAACAAAATGCCCAGTGGAATTTGAGAAGGTTTTATGTCACAAATATCATTGATAATTATGAAAATACCTCTTTGTAAATCTAAAACGATATTTTTAAAATCAGGATGATTTATGTATGCCTTATAGTTTGTAGAAAGTCTTTGTTGACCATCTGTTATAGAAAGTTGTCCAATATTAAATGACTTTACAATTGTACGATCAACAAATGTTACTTGAGGGACACTCTGAGACAGGTCTGTGATTTTATTAACAGAAATAGGTGAAACAGGTGCTTTCCCATTTAATTGATAATTTAATAAACTAACACATTTTTTTAGGGACCAACTTATATCACGTTGATATAGGGGTAAAGTAATATCATTTGTTTCAATTTTTTCGCATAAATTTAAGGCAGACATCTGAAAAGTTTGCTTGGTTGGATTATAGGCAACCATTTTTTTTAAATTACTATTTATTTTCATTTTTTCCCTCCAAAAATATATTACAGCAGTTGTTAGAAAAAGTCAAGTATTTTTTTCTAAAAAAATACACGCTGCGCGCTATAAAAATGAAAAAAACATAAGAAATATAAAAAAAAAGTACAGCTGCATAGAAAATAATTTTATTGTATAACCTTAGGAAAAGTGGAAAAACTTTAAGTAGGGAGGTACATAGATATGGAAACAAGTAAAATGAAAAATATGGTAGTATTAAAAAATTTACCATCTAATTTAGTAGAAGAAGCGATTGTTATTTTAAAGTCAAGTAAAAAGGTTAAAAAGTTAGAGAAGATAGAGAAAAATGCTAAAGTTACGAAATCAGAAAATGTAAGAAAAGAAAAAGATTATATTTTAAAAGAAGCAGAGATGTTAATAAGTAGTTATATTTCAAAATTAGAAGACAAACAACAAAAACAAGCTAAAAAGGTTCAAGATAATAAAAATTATATTCGATTGAAGAAATATGCCTATTTATCTACTTTTATTATTATCATACAAACCCTTCTTTTAGTGATACATTAATCAATTAGAATAGGCATAAAATCTTTTCCTTTGTCATAAGTTGTATAAAACAAAGGAAGAGGTGTTTTTATGGAAAGAGTTATGACAGTAGAGGAAAAAATAAGACGAGCTGAAGAAATTTATCAAAGAAGAAGACAAGGGGAAATAAGACCTGTTGCGAAGGTAACGGTAAATGATGATAAAAAAGATATCAAGTTATTGAAAAAAATGGTGATACAAATTCTAATTTGTGTTGCTATTTATTTGATTGTCTATGCGATACAAAGCAATCCATCTGTATTTTCAGAAGACTTTATTAAAAAGACAAATGAAATACTTTCCTATGATACTAACTTTGCAGAGTTATATGAAATGGTGAAAAATCAAGTCATGGCATTTATGAAACAAGATGAGAATGCAAAGCAGGAACAAAATCAAGAAACTCAAACCGAAGAGTCGGAAAAAAAAGAATCAGCTATTGAGGCAACAAATGAAGCCATTGGAGGGGCGGAAGAACCACAAGAAGAAACACCAATTGAAAGTTTATCAGAAGAAGAACAAAGAGTGAAAGATATAAAAAATACAGCAACTTTTATCAAACCGATTGAAGGTGTGATTAGTTCAAAATTTGGTCAGAGAGATACAGCGACAGGAAGTGTACCAAAAAATCATACAGGGACAGATATTGCAGCTAATCTGGGAACAAAAATAAAAGCGGCAACAGCAGGAGAAGTTGTTTTAGCTTCAGAAGAAGGTGATTATCGGGAAGCATTTAAAGATTCAAATTGGTGAAGTAAGTGTTATTTATGCACATTGTAATAGTTTATATGTAAAACAAGGTGACAAGATTGAACAAGGACAGGAAATTGCAGAAGTTGGCTCAACTGGAAATTCTACAGGACCTCACTTACATTTTGAAATTAGAATTTCAGAAAAAGTAGTAGATCCACAAAGTATTTTGGAATTATAGAGGGAGGATAATGATGCGATTTAGAATTGATTTAAAAATATTTCTTTTTATAATCTTGTTTTACTTTACAAAACAAATAGAAATCTATGCTATGATTATGTTTTTTGCGATTCTTCATGAATTAGGACATTTAACGGCTCGGGTTACTGTTAGGAATGAAACCAGAAAAATTGGAAATTATGCCATATGGAATATCTATTTCTTTTCAATTAACACCAAAAGATTATAATAAAAAAATAAAAAGAGGAAATCAGCTAGAAATAAAAAAAATATTGGTTGCATTGGCTGGACCATTTACGAATATTGCTATTTTATTCATGAGTTTCCAAGGAAACACAGACATTGTTTATGCTAATGTATTACTGGCTATATTTAATTTATTACCAATGTATCCATTAGATGGAGGAAGAATTGTTAGAGGAGTTTTACATATATTTTTTGGAAAAAAGAAGGCAGATAAATATACCAATTACTTATCATTTGCTGTTTTAATGATACTTACTTTTGTTGCTAGTATTGCTATTTATCAAATTCAAAATATTGCGATTTTCTTAATTGTATTGGCTCTTTGGGGAATTTTTATTAAAGAAGATAGAATTTATGAAAAAAGAAATAGAATTTATGATTTACTAGAAAAAAGTATTGAAATTAAATGAAATAAATGATAATATTTGAAAGAGAAGATAGATTTATTTCAAAGAAACAGTAACAAAGAAGGAGACGTGCAAATGATAAAAAATAGAATGAAAAATGAAAAGGGAATTTCCTTAATTTCATTAGGAATAACAGTTATTGTGTTGGTAATTCTTACGAATATTATTATTTACAATGTAAGAGATAATCTTAAACTGGGAAACCTAAAAGAGATGCAAAATGACGTAGCGAATTTACGTGATAAAATTTCATCTTATTATGCTCAAAATGGAGAGATTCCTAAGAAGATGCTATATACGAATATAGAAGCGATAAAAAGTGCAGGATTGATTAGTGAAGTAGCAGATACAGGTGATTTTTATGTGATTGATTTATCAGCGATTGAAAATTTAACTTTGAATAAAGGAAAAGATTTTGAAAAGGTTAAACCGCTTTCTCAATTAACAGAAGAACAAGAAACAGAAAATACCGATTTGTATATTATTAATGAGGCAAGTCATAATATATTTTATGTAGCAGGTATAAAAATAGATAATGATATATTTTATACAGATTATACAGCAGAGGATGTTGATAAAGTTGCGGTTGATTTAAGATATATAGAGGGTGTAAAAATTCCAGATGGATATCATTATGCAGAGGGAACAAAAGATATCGGAATTCTTATTAAAAATACAGATAATACACAAACTTATAAGTGGATACCTGTAAGTGGAATTGTAAAAGAGATTCCTGCGAATGTAACAGTTGACAATACACAACAGGAAGATTTTTTGAAAAGTGCAAATGCTTATCAAGGATATTATAAAAGTACAACAAGTAATGAAGTGATTTATTTACCAGTAGAGAATAATTGGTCACCAATGTATGATAAAGAAGCAATCTATAAAGATAAAAATGGCGATACTGCTTATATTCCAAAGGGATTTAAAGTATCTGAGACACCAGGCGAAAATACAAT
Organism: uncultured Clostridia bacterium; assembly: GCA_949077355.1. Lineage (GTDB taxonomy): Bacteria > Bacillota > Clostridia > TANB77 > CAG-508 > CAG-269. Next base: position 18,894 of record CARUQW010000030.1, read on the forward strand.
TGATGAGGGTTTGGTAGTAAAAGACAGTAATGAAAATGAATGGGTATGGATTGAAGTACCAAAGTCAATTTATAAAAATACAGAATATAATGAAGGAACAGCACCAAGTAGTTCAGAAGATTATACTAAAATAGAAAGTGTAATGCAAGCATATGCTAGTGCGTATAGAGCGGATGGTTATACAGATACTTTTTCTTCAACAGCACAACATGGTTTTACAGATGCTACTAGTTATAACAATTGGAAAAATGCTATGTTAAAAAGTGTGTATGAAAATGGCGGATTTTATATAGGAAGGTATGAAGTAGGAACAGATACAGCAAGAGAAAATGAAACAGATTCATTAACGACTCCATTAGTTCAAAGAAATAAATATCCTTATAATTTTGTAACCTGTAGTCAAGCACAAGAAAGAGTATCAACGCAATTAAAAGTAGAAAATAGGACAAGTAGTTTAATGTTTGGAATTCAATGGGATTTAGTATTGAAATTTATAGAAATGAAAGGATATTTACCAGATGGAACAAAGGTAACTGAAACTATGTTAAAAAGTAACTCGAGTTTATGGGGAAATTATAGTGATATAGCATTTAATGTAAAAAGAAAAGAAGCATTCTATACAACATTACCAACTGCAAAAACTTCATGGGAAACAGCTGCTAATTATACCAAACCAAGTTCAGGAGTGTTATTAACAACAGGAGCAGTTAATAGAAATAGTGTATTGAGTGTTTATGATTTAGCTGGTAATATAGGAGAGTGGACATTAGAACAACCTGCGGATGCTGTTTCTCCATGTACTGCTCGTGGAGGTAATTTTAGTAACAATGGTTCTGAACGACCAGTTTCTTACCGTACTGTTGGTAGTGCTGTCAATGGCTATAGCAATAGTGGCTTTCGTTCAGCTTTATGGTAAAAAGAGACTAAGTATCAATTTAAGACTCTATGTCAATAGTTGGGGTGGAAAACTTTAAAAGTTTTCTGCCTCAGCTT
>CARUQW010000031.1 GCA_949077355.1 uncultured Clostridia bacterium
TTACTGCAACACCATTTGGACCATATCCCTCATATGTAATTTCTTCATAATTCTCATTATTTCCAGCTCCTGCAGCTCTCTTTATTGCATTATTTATAGTATCATTTGGCATATTTGCTGCTTTACATTTTGCAATTACATCTTTTAGTTTTGAATTACCAGCAGGATCAGGTCCTCCTTGTTTTACTGCGATTAATAATTCTCTACCTAGTTTTGTAAAAACTTTTCCTCTTGCAGCATCAGCTTTTCCTTTTTTGGCTGCAATGTTATGCCATTTGCTATGTCCTGACATGGTTAATTCCTCCTTTAAAATTTATTAAGTAAATTTTATGTTCTTTACTTTTAATTTTTTTACTAGCTTATTTTACCATACTTTTATTAATTTGTGTAGTATTTTTCTAAATAAAATGAATATTAGAAGATTTTATCTTTTCTATTACTTTTTTAATATCTTCTTCAATTATTATACTTTTATTTTCAATATCTAAAAATGTATTCCCATTATCTTTATTAATTCTTACTAAATTCCAATTATCATTTTGATATGTCATTTGTTCAAAGGGAAATCTTATAATTCCAGGTGTGTTGAAACCTACTCCTAGTTCCAGCAATACTACTTTTTTATCTTTTGCATTTTCTATAAATTTATCATATTTTTCATTTTGTTTATACCAATTACCATCTTGTACAAAAAAGCTATCTTTTCTTAAATTAGGTTCCATTTTTTCACCACATATTGGACAAACTGGCACAAGCTCTGTTGGAACTTTACAATCTTTTGTTTTTTCTATCATTTCTTTTACTATACTTGTTGCATCATATATTTTATTATGACATGCTTTACTACACCCGAATATATCTATAACTGCCTTGTGTAGCAAATATTTTTTCTTTATCAAATCCAGATTTATAGAATTGTTCATCTACATTTGTTGTAATAACAAAATAATTCTTATCTTTTACTAATTTAAAAATATCTTCATATAATTTTGTAGCACTCATTCCAATACAATTCATATACATGTGTTTTGCCCAATAAGCCCATTTCTCTTCTTCTGTTTTAAAATCATAAAATCCTGATGAATACATATCTGTAAAATGATATTTTTCTATAAATTCTGTAAAATTATCCTCAAATCTCTTTCCCGTATATTCTATTCCTGCTGCTGTTGAAAGCCCCGCTCCTGCTCCAATTAATATATAGTCTGCATCTTTAATTAATTTCTTTATTTGTTTAATTTCTTCTAATTTGCTTTTCATATATTTGGTAATCCTCCTCTCCATAAGTATTTAATACAATTTTATCTATTTTTTCTCTATTTTGTTTTAAAAATGAATCTACTGCACCGGATCGCTATCTTACAAGCTAGTTCTTTTGGAAATCTAAATTCTCCAGTTGATATACAAGGAAATGCTATTGTTTTTATTTCGTTTTTTAGTGCTAATTTTAATGAATTTATATAACATTCTGCAAGTTGTTTTTCTTTTTCTTTTGTTACATCTTCATATATAATTGGTCCGAACTGTGTGAATAATATTTTTTGATGGAAGATTATATCCTTTTGTTATAATTGCTTTTCCTGTTTCTAAATTATAATTCTTTATTTTCATTTTTTTCTTACATTCTAATCTTAATTCTATCCCAGCAAATGTATTTATTTGATTATCAATACACTTATGGCAAGGTACAAAACAACCGAAGTCCCTTAGAGTTTGCTGCATTTACAATACAATCTATTGACAGAGTTGTTATATCACCTTTCCATAAACATATTTTATCTGCATTTTGTAAATTAGATTCCTTCATACTATTTGAAATTGGTTTTATATCTTCTACTTTAGTAATATATTTATTTTTTAATTCTTTCCCGTAAATATTCTTTTTCTATTTGTAGATATTTTTTAGAAATCGGTTTTGCCTCTCTTATGTTACACAAACTTCTCCATAAATTCTTTTTATCTTCTATGTTTTTAGGTATTTTTTCTATTCTTATTTCTTTATTTTCTGTTAATAAATAATCAATTAAAAAATCTAATTTTTCCAAAATAATCACCTCTTATTAAAAATTAAGGATTGCAAAATTATACATGCAATCCTTTGCTTTATTAATTTTGTGGAAAGAAAAATCCTGCTGTCATATCTAAATAGTTTAATCCACTATATTCTGGGTATTTTGCTTTTACTTTATCTTTAAAATTATCAATATTGTGACTCACATTTGCTAAGTCCTTTAATTCTTCTAAATATGCAATTTTGGTATCAACATCTTTTAAAGTTTCTGGTGTATAATGGCTTGATAAAACTAATTTGTATCCTTTTTCTTTATATCCTTTTAATTGTTCTATTATTGCATTTGCATGCCCAACTCCAGCTACAATTGAATGACAATCGTGTCCTAACATGTGTGTATATACGCATCCTATTTGTGGAAATTCAATTTCAATATTTTCATCATGATATGTTATATTTAATTCAAATCCACCTATATTAACTTTATTATCTTCTAATATATCTGTTATTTCATGATATTCTTTTGCAAATGTTCCTCCAAACGCTGTTTCAAATCCAGTAACCAATCCATTTATTGTTCCTTCTTTCATTGATTTAATTGTTCCGTTTAGAAGCATAACCATTTACATCTGTAAAACAAGTTCCACCATTTGGATGATCTGAAAATACTTTTCCGGGCTATATTTTTATTTAGTCCTTTTACATATTCTTCAAATTCTTCTAAATTATCGTAAAATGCTGGAAATTCTACTAATAATACATTATCCTTATTTTCTAAAATATAGCTTTCATCATACATTAGATCATTAGTTTGATAACTATGTAATTTTATTTCTCCAAAATCATATACATCTATAAATCCTTTTTTTAAATTAATTCTTTTTGATTCCATGTCTAAATACCTCCAATTATTTTTCTTATAACTTTTTGAAATTTAGTAGCTACTCTTTTTTCCAATTTCTACAACTATTTTAATTTCATATTTTTACTTTGTAAAGTAGGCACTTTAAAGTGTTATAGTTTCCTCTTGGATACTTTTGTGTATTTTTCGTAGTTTATCTATGATAATTTTTTTATATTCTTTTTTATACTATTATTCATTTTCTATATTTACATTTTACAGTTATTTTGATATATTCCTTTTATGGAGGTTGTACTTATGAAAACAGAATTACCTGCTTGTCCTGTTGAAATAACAATGAGCTTAATTGGAGATAAATGGAAAGTTTTGATTATTAGAGATTTACTAACTGGAACCAAAAGATTTGGAGAATTAAAAAAGTCTTTATATGGTATTACTCAAAAGGTATTAACTAATAATTTAAGGCAAATGGAATCTTCTGGTCTTGTTTTAAGAAAAGTATATGCAGAAGTTCCTCCTAGGGTTGAATATTCTTTATCTGATACAGGTTTGAGTTTAAAACCAATTCTAGATTCTATGGTAGAATGGGGAAATGAATATCGTGAAAATCAAAAATAGCAGATAATCTGCTATTTTTGATTTTCATCACCATACATTTTTCCCTTAGAGTCTAACTGTATTTCATATCCATATTCAAATATATATGCTATTCCAAATAAGAATAATATTTGTATAATATCAAATAGTTCAAATCCAACATCTAAATCATTTGATAATATTTTCTCAAACAAAAATCCTCCACAAACTGGTAGAGCTAGTGAAATAATCATAAGTTTTGCCATTTCTTTAATATATTTAACGTTTTCTAGTGTAAATGGTGTATCTCCTTGATTTATATTAATAAATAAACGCTCTAATCTAGATAATATCATTTCATATAAGAATAATGCTATGACTAAAACTAGCAAACTTCCAAATCCTAATTCTAAGAAAGCTATTATTTTGATTTTAGAATTGTTCTCTAATACATTTTTCATTTTTAAAATTGTTTCTTGATCTTTTTCATCTGCGATTATAGTATCATTTAGTTTTAGTTGTAATGTTATACCATTTTCTATTTTTTCTTCTGTTATGTTTATTTTGTCATTAATTTTTGCGCCTTTAAATGTAATAGTATTATCTTTTAACTCTATATTACTTATGAATATAGGTGTAAGTATTAATAATAAAGCTATTATTGGAATTGCTATACTTACAATAATTTTTCCGATTCTTGCAATTATATAAATTGCCTTACTAATTCCTTTAATCTTTTTTTGTTTTTCTTCTTTAAATTTAACTACACTCATTTTTATATCTTCATCTAATGAATCTATATCTGCCATATTTTCATGTACCAAATCGTTTATTTTGCAATGAAAAACATCACATAATTTCATTATCTTTTCCATTTCTGGGTAGCTTTCTCCATTCTCCCATTTTGATACACTTTGTCTAGTAACCTCCATCTTTTCTGCTAATTTTTCTTGGCTCATTTTAGCTGCTTTTCTTAAATTATATAAATTTTCTCCAAATTTCATTAGACTACTCCTCCTTCATCTTTAATTTTAGTGTAGTTTTTCTTAAAATTCTATCAACTTTCAGTTGCACTTTATGAAAAAATGCAAAATGCAACTAAAACTTTACATTTTGCATAATATATTTTTCTATTTTAATAATATTTCATCAATCCTGTATAACATCATTTAATTTTAAATCTTTAGTTCCAATATATACATCTCTATTTCCATCTATAGTATGGCATTTTATTATTGTATAATTCTCATAATGATATTCCATACTTCCACCATCTTTATACATATCTGCTTTTATTTTTCCATCTTTTTCATCTTGATTAGCCTTTGCTATAATTTCTTCCATTGTTATTTTATTTTGTAATAATGCCTCTTTCAAAGAATAATCTTTTTCATCAATTCTAATGTTTGCACTTCCATCATATCCATATATAGTATAGTCATATTTATCTGTTTCTGATTTATCTAGTATTGTATAAACTTTATAACTTTCCATTGGATGTTTATCATAAAAAAGTATCTCAAAGTTTTCAGCCGATTTCACTTCAATTTTTATTGCTTTTACTTGTGCTGGATAGCTGTCCATTATAGTGCCATCATAAGTTATTTTTACATTAGTTCCAACCATATATACTACATCACTATTTTCTTCTAGTCCTATTGAAATTTTATCTGAAGATTCTCTTACTTTTTCTTCCTTATTCGGCTCTACTATAATATATTTATTAGTAGCTTCCATTATTTTGCCATAAAAGTAATTTTCATTTTTTCCTTGTTCTTTATTCATTTTAGAAATAATATTATTAATTAATTCTAAATGCTCTTTTGAAATTGTTGCTTGTTTATTACCTTTTTGTATTTCTTTACACGATTCTTTAATATAATAGGTTTCATTATTTAATACTATTTTATGAGTATTTATTCCATCACATATTTCACCATCATATTTTGAATTTAGTAATATATTCTCAATAATTTCTATATCTTTTATATCAGTTATAGTAATTGTTTGTCCTTCATATTCAATTTCAATAGTATTTGATTTAGGCAATTCATAATTTGTAATAATTCCTCCAATTATAAGTAATATCAAAAATATTCCTATACCAATACCTATTTTCTTTTTCATTTGATTCATCTCCTCTATAATTTCAAACTACTAATTCTTTTTGCGATTATATAATAAAAGACAGATAATTTCAACTTAATTATCTGCCCTACTTTTAATATTATAATCTTATTTAACTATTCTACTTGATGTTTACTATATTATAAATAGTTTTATATCATTTCTTCTTCATTTTTATTTTTTATTTTAAAACTATAATGTAATAAAATTGGTGTTATTAGCGTAACAAGTAAAACGGTTATTATAATAATGGAAAATATCTCTTCATTTATAAGTGCTAACTTTTTTGCCTCATTTGCCATAATAAGTGCTACTTCTCCTCTTGTTGCCATTCCAATTCCTATCTGTACAGCTTTATCGTTTGTATATCCACATATTTTTGCTCCTAATCCATTCCCTATTATTTTGCTAATAATGGTAACTGCTGTAAATATTAGGATAAATAGCCATACTGATTCACTAAAATGAATTGTTGTTAAATTTAGTCCTACACTTGCAAAAAATATAGGAGAAAAAATCATATGTACCACTAGGTCTATTTTTCCTTTTACTTTTCTTCCCTTTTCAGTATTTCCTATTACTAATCCAGCTATATAGGCTCCAATGATTCCACTAACTCCTAATCTTTCAGCAATATATGCCAGTATCAAGGCAAATGCTATAGAATAAGTGGGCATTTGTTCTACTTTAGTATCTTTTTTCTCTATTTTTTCAAATACTTTAAACAATAATAATCCTAGCGTTATTGCCATTCCAAAGAATAAAATTATTTTTAATGTCATAGTAACAAAAGTTGCTATCTGTAAATTTCCACTATTCATAATTATCGTTAAAAATAAGATTCCTATTACATCATCAACTACACCTGCTCCTAATATAGCTAATCCTACGCTTGATTTTATTTTTTTCATTTCAATTAAAGTTTCTACTGTTATACTAACTGAAGTAGCAGTTATAGCTGCTCCAAAAAATAAATTTGTTTTTAAATCTTGTACATAAATCAAACTAGCAAATGTTCCTAATATTAAAGGGACAACAACTCCTATTCCCGCTATTATTATATATTTATTACTGTTTGCTATAAATTTTTTGATACTTGTTTCCATTCCAGCCAAAAACATGATTAAAATAATTCCAAATTGAGATAATGCTTCTAGAATTGTACTATTTTGTACGACATTTAACATAGCTGGTCCTAGTACAATTCCTGCAATTAATCCTCCTAATACTTTTGGCATTTTTATTTTTTGGGTAATTAGTGTAAATATTTTTACTACTACAATTATCAATCCGATATCTAATAAATATTTGTATTCCATTTTTCTTCCTTCTTCGTTTGTTTTTTCTTTGATATCATATCATAAAGATAAATAATTAGCAATAAATTGCTCCCCTTGAATCTTTTTAATACACAAAAATAAAATCTGCCAATCTTCCTTGGCAGATTTTATTAATTTAATTTTACTAATTTTCCTCTTTTTTCTCCTTCCGAAATATACATATTTCTAAGGTTATCAATATTCCTTTTTAGAATACTTGACACTTGAGATAGGAATTGTTTTTTTGAAACGCTTTTTTCTCTACTGTTAAACACATATTTGACATTATCATCTAATTGGTCAAAACACGTAAAAACCATATTGATTTCTGCTGGAAATTTTAAGTTTTGCAAATCTCTATTGATTCCATATGTTAATAAATCAAGATCAAGATTTCCAAATCTTAAACCTTCTTGAAACTCATTTGGTACATTAGTTAGGTCTACAATCTTTTTATAGGGCTTGCCTTTTACTTCTGTTGGAAACATCCCTCTTCCATGTCTGGTCGCATAACATCTAGAAATATAATAAATTTCTAAATTTCCTTTAAACTTTAGGTTATTTAAGATTTTCATTACATTTTTTATCCCCGTATTAGATGTAGTTACATTAGGCCAAAATTTTTCACATCCTTGGTCTAACAATAATCCTTGAGCCCCTTCAAAAACAACATTATCAAATTTATTCAGGATAAAATCTCCCATAATTTGTACATTTTCCAAAAATTCCTGCATATAAAAAATACTCATATCTATATTTTCTTTATTTTTCAATAGTTTTTTATACATTTCTGGAAGTTCATCAACTGTAATTTGGTATTTGTTTTTCAGTCTCATTGGCACATACTCATTCTGTATTTTCTCAAGCTTTTTATGTAATTTTTCCAGAGAAAGCAAATCCATTACTGTTATTCGATATTCTTCATATTTGCTTCTGTGTACAGTTTCATTAATTCCCATTCCGCAACTACCATGTCTCTTTTCTCCTCTTAATGTTTCAATTGCTTGATTAATATACATGTCCCAAAGAGTTGTTAGATTACTATTAGGATTAACATAGGAAATAGGAATAATCCCAAATTTTTGAATTAGCTCCCGTCTTTCTTTACTGAAAGCATACACATTTACCATAAAGTCTTCACTTAAATAAGTTGGTGCTTTTGTAAATGTTCCCGCTCCAAAATGTCGAAAAGCATGTCTTTTTCCCTCTGGAGTTACTACTGTATGAGATGCTTGTGCACCACCATTAAATCTAACATTAATGGTAGAAGAATTTTGGGCACATAAAATATCTGTTATTTTGCCTTTTCCTTCGTCTCCTAATAAGCCTCCTATTGTAATATATGCGTTTTTCATTCGATTCTCCTTTTAGAGAAAAGAGAAGCATAAATTTTCTTATGCTTCTCCTAAGTTTGTTTTTATGAAACTTGTTTGGAACGAATTAGAATATTTCTAATTCTGCTCCGCTGCCTTCTGCCTTTTCGTCTACTACCTTTTCTTCGTGGACCCAAAGCGCTTCTTTCACTACCTGCCTTGTATGAAAATCTTCGATTGCTTCAATTGCTTCTGTTTTGGATAAGCCTTCATACATCTTTAAGATAGTACATACCAACTCTGGCATACATTCATAATCAGACAAATCGCAGGCATGACCACCAAGAAGCTCTCTCCACATGCGAACACCGAACTGATCGTAATTGCCAGTCCTTAAAATAATATGATAGCAATGGAATTTTTCAGATGCCATTTCTAAGCAGTCTGTTGCTGTTACTTTCCTTTTGTCCAAATCCTTTCTGTCTCCAAAGACCTGCCGCAATTCATCTGGTGAAAGAGATGGAGTAGGCTCTTCATCCCCAAAAGTAAACAAGAATCCTTTTTCGCCTCTCTTGTCAAAGCAATCCATTTTGCAGTACTTCCCAGCAAAATACCATGGTAAAATATAGCTTTCGTATGGATTCCATCCACCGCCTTCTTCTAGCCATAGTTTCTCTAATTGTTCTAACATTCTTAAATCTGTTTCAAACTGCGTCACTTGGAGTGGTGCTTCATCTCCCATAGCCACATCTCCCACTCCCATAAACATGATATGGGGGTTAAAGGAAACCGTTTCATACGTCTTTTCGATTAGCTTAGGAAATTGCGTTTGAATTAGCTTGAGCAAAATTCTTCCCATTGAACCTGTGAAATCTTCTGCATAAATGATTCCCCTTGAACGAGGGCTCTGTGCGGAGTCGCATGCTTCTCTTGGAAGCTTGATTTTTGCCGGATTAAACTCATCTCTCATCTTAGTTTCTTTAAAAACCTGAGATGCGTTTGTTACCCGCCTTGTTGGCGTTACATCAACACTCTTTCCTTCGCTATAATAGCTGCTTGCTCCATAATAACCTCTTGAACGATAATGATCTTTCATGCTTTCTGTTGTTATTGATGGTCCACCCATTTTTGTTACCTCCTATTGTTTATTATTTTTTATATAGAAACGTCCATATGAACGAATCTATGCGCGCCAAAGGATGATTTAATAACTTTTTTCCAATTGCAAAATTCCTCATAGGCATCTCTTGCAATCTTGTTACTATTCACCCAATTCAAAAATGGTTCTGGTACATCTTTCATTTCTGCTCCTAATAATTCTTTTGCCAGACTTTTTATGGCTAATTCGTCTACTTCAAATGATGAATAACCTCTTTTTTTACATTCTTCTGGCATCACAGCATATACTTCTTTGGGAACTCCCTGCATTTTTTCTTCCAGATAAGTCGTAAAAAACCATCCACCGAAAACACCTACTATGCGCATATCTTGCACAGTGTAACTCTCGCCTTCTTCTACTTCTCTACCTGGTGCAAAAAATAGATTGTCTACCATTAGTGCATTGTGATTCATTTCCACAAGCCCTATATAACAAGTAAAATAATACAGTCTTGTTAAAATAGATGCTACATACTCTGGTCTTAATTTACCATCAAAATATTCTAAGATTTCTCTTAAAGAATACATTTCACATGGTTTTTTGATAAAAATCGCAAAACTCCCATCTTCACATTCAAAGTTTTTGACTACATTCGGAACCATATACTGAACCATGTTCCATATTCTCTTATCTGGCTTTGAATAATGCTTTGTTTTTTCGATATAATTTTCATAGTATTTTTTGTATTCACCCTTTACTATGTATATTACATATTCCTTTGTTAAATACATTTCTCCAAGCCGAAAGGAAGAATGGTTCATGTAATGAATCTTGTAATCTTCTCCTTTTATGGATTTAATATTTACTATTCTACACTCTTCGCTTGTACTACTACCTTCCATTTTAGCAATTGCCTGACTATATAATAGTAATACTTTTTTAGTAATAACATAATCTTTTACTTTGCGATATTCTTTTGGCTTAAATGCTTCCAGATAGGCTTCTTTTTCTTCTGCTATTACTTCTAAATCCATTGTGAATATATCTTCGGGACGACTGGCTGCCATTATTTCTTGCTCAGACTTCCGTTTCATAAAACAACTCCTTTCTTTGTTTTTAGTAGAATTATCATTCTACGCATTACTTTTTTACGTCAACCATTGTATCATAATTTTTCTTATATTTCAATAGATTTTATTTAAAAATATTTTTTATGGAAAGCTCTTTACATTTTACATAAAGTGTGATATACTCTCTTCGTTACATGTTTATATAATAAATTTGCTTAATTAAAGCATAAAAAGAAAAGGAGGTATTTAGAACATGTCTCATGGCAAAAGTTCTTTACTTCGGAAATTAATTCCCAAAAGCTATCACTTTGATGGCTATAACGAATTAAACTATCCGAATACTCGCGACAAGCCAAAACCATTTTTTGCAGAAAACGTTACACCAATTGGGCATTATCACTTGACCACAAGAATTGATTCGTCAAATAACTTGATACTTGAGTATGCAAGCGTATGCCCCAGCGGAATTATCTCTTTTAAGCCTTATACTCTTTCTTTTGAAAGTTTTATTGAGCTTTTAAGAAAATCCTTAGCAGAAAACAGCGATTTCATCACTTTCGAAATCCAAACAACTTATCGATATGCAGATGGTCTTTGTCGAAGTTGTCCTTATAAAAGTAAGGATTGTTCTTCACTTTTAAAGACTAGACCTTCATCAGTAATGGCTGCTATTTCATTTGAAGTATCAGATATCAAAAATGCACTTTCTGTGTATTTTGGTATAAATAACACACAAACATTAAAAGGAGGAAACAGTATGAGTAGTAAAATGAAAAAACTTTTTGGTATGAATTTCGAATTAGGTATGTCAAAGGACCGGAACATTGCTTCAACCTTAATGGGAGTAGCAGTAAGAAACCCGGAGAACGGCAATTGGTATGTATTTGATTCTATCAAACATACCCGCACCAATATCGCTGATATGAAGATGGGCGATTTTCCAGTATTTCTGCTTCCGGCTCAGACCTTAGCAGTCGGTGACTTAACAAAAATGGACGGAAAGTATTATTACGTTCAGGCAATCGACCAGAATTACATCACACTGCTTGGCGCTGCCGACGGCATCGTTCGACAGTTGTTACCAAGTGAGAGCCTTATTCCTGGTATGAATTTCTATACCAAGGTAGTTGCCTTTGATACCAAAACATTTATTGACCCTCGGTCTAAAGAAAATGTTTCCGGTAACATTATTGCAGCTATGTGCTTAATGCAGTGGAAAGATGGCGGCAGCGAATTCTCGCTGGACAATGTAGATGATAATTCCTTTAACGGACTTGGAAAATTCTTACCTATCCTTATGGCTTCCGGCGGCGCTGGTGGACTTGGAAATATGTTTGGAACAGCAGATGGCGGTCTTAACCTTCCGATGCTTATGATGATGGGATCTGGAGGCGGTTCTGATGAAGCAGATGATATGATTCAGATGATGGTATTGGGTCAGTTACTCGGCGGCGGCAATGGTAACTCTATGTTTGGAGCTATTCCAGGAATTGCACCGATTGTAAATGATACATCTTTTACCTCTGTTGCAGACGAAGTTTATTGCCCGAGTTGTGGTGCAACATATTCTTCTGATGTACAGTTTTGTATCAAATGTGGTACCCATACAGCAGTTAAAGGAAAGGTATGCAGCAGCTGTGGTGCAACATTAAAGGATGACGCAGCATTCTGCCACGTTTGTGGTCATAAAGTTTTAGCAGATACCTGTTTTAAGTGTGGTGCTAAAATAACGGCTGATGCTAACTTCTGTCCTGGTTGTGGCACAAGTTTAAAAGCAAGTACAAAAGAACCCGCTACCGCAGTCGAAGTTTCTAAGGTTTCAACTTCTGTTGCTCCTGATGGTGCTTCTGGTGAGGCGTAATTATGGGACTAAATGTTCGTAGAAAAATCTTATTAAGAGAAACGACAATTATGATTTGTTCTCATTGTAAGCTTGCTTATGATGCTAATACAAATTTTTGTCCTTCTTGCGGTAGGAAACTTTCTAAAAAAAGTTCGAAAGTCTATGTTAATATGGGTAAACATGGTATTACTTCTCTTAGTTATAAAACAGCTGATGGTATTACCATCAATTCAAAGGGAAATACTACCATACCAATCGGCAAGGGTCTTTCGTATACAATTACCTCGAAAAAGGAAATAAGAAAAAAGCGTTCCTAGATAGGAACGCTTTTTTCTTTTAAAAATTAATTTGTTACCGCTGCTTAGGCTGCATACAAATCTGTCACTTCTGTTGACTTGACAAATCTTATGCCCATTGCTTTGATTTTCTCCATCTCTTCAGCTGTTTTCTGCTCAAATCCGCCGATACAAGAAGTACAATCTTCCAAGACCACAATTTTTCTTAAAATGTCTGGTCTGTCTGCAAAATACTTTACAATCTGCTGTAAAGTTCTTAAGAAGCAATGAGATTTTGCCTGACCCACAAGATAGATTTTAACAAGTTTAGGATCTTCAAAAATTTTTAATATATCCAACCGTATTTCTGTATCTGGCGCATATTCTGCCTCAATGGCACCATACTGCTCGCTGTACTCATCCTGGCCCTTATAATATGCCTTTGCCTTGCAGTTTCGTACAATTTCGTGATACTTAACCACTTTTCCAAGTTCACCTTCTAATTTTGCTCCTCTGCTATTAGCTTTGCAGTGATATGGCCAAATTCTTAACTCTTCTCCTCCTGCTTCAACATTCATAACATAGGTTAAAGCTTTCTCCGGATTCCTCAGAACTGATTTGAATTTGCCTTCTTTAATGCCTTTGCTTGTGATTACAGTCACACCTGGAAGCACATGTTCTCCCTTCTTATGTTTTCCATTTTCATCTGTGAAATCTTTGCCATAAATCCAGGCATTTGGGAAAAAGATATGACTATTGCCATGCCAATCCATCGTATAATGAATGCGATAAATCTTATACATAAACTTATAGATAAACCGGCAAAGCCTTTCTGTGTCGGCCACTGCTCCATCTACTGGAAGAGCCCCCTGTGGCGAAATAAAGTCAAACTGATTATCAATCATCATCACTTCCACCCGTTTTGCATCAGAATTTGCCAACTTTTTTAGCTCTTTCTTTGCCATTGCTATTACCTGTTTTAAATCGCTTCCTGCGTCTATTGTACCTATTTTAGCTACATTTACAATTTCCTCAAATTTTGCTTTCATTTGCAATCCTCCTTCATGTTATTTGAGTTAACGAGTAACAATATTAAATTTTAAAATAACACCTCCTTGATATAAATTTTTATATCTAGTAATAAATTTGTAAACTCCTATATTATATAGCATTTACATAAAATAGTCAATAGTTTTATCATTTTAGGTATTTTAAATTGACATAACCCTGATTTATATGTTATACTATAAATCAAATGTTTTATCTCACTATCTGTTATTTTAGATAGTAAAAACATACCCAAAATAAGTTGCAACCATTAACACAACAACAATAAGGAGGTTCCATTATGGAAAACTATGGTTTTGTAAAATGTGCTATTGCTAATTACAATAGCGGTCTTTCTGACCCTGAAAGTGCAAGAAGTAAAATCCAAGAATTAATGCTACAAGCAAACAGTCAAGGAGTTCGGATATTAATCTTTCCAGAACTATGCCTGACTGGTTATACCTGTCAGGACCTTTTTGGTTATTCCCAGCTTATAGAAGCATCTATGAAATATTTGGAAAACCTTAAGAATTTTTCTTCCGCTTTTGATATACTTTTTGTGGTAGGAGCACCCATCAATGTTTCTGACACACTGTATAATTGTGCTGTTGTTATTCAAAACGGAGAAATTCGGGGAATTGTCCCTAAACAATATCTTCCAAACTCTGGTGAGTTTTATGAAAAACGGTGGTTTACCGCCTATACAGACACTTCTATCACTTCTGTTAACTTATTCGGTGATGATATTCCCTTTGGCAATATCATTTTCAAGTCAACTTTAGGTTACAAATTAGGAATAGAAATCTGCGAAGACCTTTGGTCTGTTATTCCACCAAGTTCCTACTTAGCATTGGCAGGAGCTAACATCATCGCTAACTTATCTTCTAGTAATGAATTAGTTGGTAAAGATGCCTACCGCAAGGAACTGATTAAAAGCCAGAGTGCAAAAACCATTTCAGCTTATCTGTATGTTTCCAGTGGCTTTTCTGAATCAACCAGTGATTTAGTATTTGGTGGAAGTGGCTATGCTTTTGAAAATGGAAAACAATTAGCTTCTCTTAAGCGTTATCAAATGGAGGACCAGCTGAAAATCTTTGATGTCGACATTGAAGATTTAACCAACGAAAGGCTTCATAACAACACTTTCTCTGACAGTAAAAGAAATTTAAGCATAGCTTATCAGGAAGTTGTTATTAAGCAGTCTTTCTCTACCGCTACAACGCCTTTATCTCGAACCGTGAATCCGCATCCATTTGTACCTACTTTAGAACATGATGCACGAGACAAAGTTTGTAGAGAAATCCTTAGCATACAATCAACCGCTTTAGCAAGAAGATTGTCTTCTATTGGAAACACAAAAGTTACCATCGGGATTTCTGGCGGATTGGATTCCACCCTGGCTTTACTTGTATGTTACGATGCCTTTAAGAAGTTAAAGCTTGACTTCTCTGGAATCATGGGAATTACCATGCCTGGATTTGGTACAACAGACCGTACCTATAACAATGCAATTAAACTCTGTCAGGAGTTAGGAGTATCTTTACAGGAAATTTCTATTAAGGATGCTTGCTTGCAACATTTTAAAGATATTGGTCATGACCCTTCTATTCATGACATTACTTATGAAAATGTACAGGCTAGAGAAAGAACACAAATCTTGATGGACTTGGCCAATAAGAACCATGGCATTTTAATAGGAACTGGTGATTTGTCTGAACTAGTATTAGGTTGGTGTACCTACAATGGAGATCACATGAGCATGTATGGTGTTAACTGCTCCATCCCAAAAACTCTTGTCAAATATCTTATTGAATGGTATGCGATTGAGGCTGGCAAAGAAAATCCTGAACTTAAAGACACTTTATTGGATATCATTGATACACCAATTAGTCCAGAGTTACTTCCTACCGAAGGTCAAGAAATTATTCAAAAAACGGAAAATAGCGTTGGACCTTATGAAGTTGTTGACTTTTTTATCTACAACTTTTTGAGGAAAAAATTCTCTCGAGAAAAAATTCGATATCTGGCAAGCATTGCCTTTGAGGGAAAGTATAGTAAAGAGAAACTTTCAATGTACTATGATGATTTTATCAAACGATTTTTCAGGAACCAATTTAAGAGAAATTGTATTCCTGACGGTCCTAAAGTAGGAACAGTAAGCGTGTCACCAAGAGGTGATTTGCGGATACCATCTGATGCAAAAGCAACAATTTGGGGATTTTAAGAAGCTTTCCATAAAGAGCTTCAAAAATGAGGATTAGCGTTAAATCTAATCCTCATTTTATCATTTTTCTTCTTTTCGGAATTGATGTTACTTTCTCTAATTGTGTTATTATCGTTTTACAAAATGCAATATCATCAATATCTAATACATAATGTTCTTTTGCCCCTTTATAAGGACAACCTGTTTCTGCATTCTGCATCATTTCTTCTATGCAATCTAATTTTTTCACAAATGGAGTATTATCACAAACAATAATAATTGGCTTATCATTCACATACACCATAAATTCTCCAAACATTTTCTTATATCGTATTTCTCCTACTCCCTTGATTTGTTCACATACATATTCTATATATTCGTTGGTTGTTGCCAATTTTGTTCCTCCTTTTAATACATAATTTTTCCATCCATTTTATCAAAATCCTTAAAAACTTCTAAAGCTTCTTTACTATCTATGTGATGTTTGCTTAAAATTTCTTGATTTTTCCCATCTAAATATTCATATATTACATCATCCCTAAACCCTATATCTCCTGCATCTTTTCTAGTATTCGCATAATATACTTCCTTAATATTCGCCCAAATAATAGCAGATAAACACATCGGACATGGTTCTGCATTTACATATAAAGTACAATCGGACAAATCATTTGTATTTAATGCTTTAGAAGCATTTCTAATAGCATTTATCTCAGCATGAGCAGTCGCATCTTTAGTTTCAATTACAGTATTATGTCCTGACGCTATAATCTCGCCATCTTTTACTACAACCGCTCCAAATGGTCCTCCATTTCTATAATTATTTGCTCTATTTATTTTTGACTCTTCAATTGCCATCTTCATTGCCTTTTCTTGTATATTTTCCATACTTTACCTCCTTATATGCTTTTTATTTTTTTAGCAATATATAAAAATGGTGTATCTAAAAATGCTACCACAAATTTTATTGCATAAGTTACAATCGTTAAATCTATTATTACTTTCCAGGAATATATTCCAACAAAAGCAATCATAGTAAACAATACACTATCTACTAGTTGGCTTATCATCGTAGAACCATTATTTCTAAGCCATAAAAACTTGTCTTCTGGGAACTTTTTTCTAATCCAGTCATATAAATAAGTATCTAAAGTATTGCTAATAAAATAGGTTAATAAACTTGCTATACAAAGTCTTGGCATAAATCCAAATATCGTATGCATGGCATCATTTACAAAATCTTGTGAATTTGGTACAAATAATAAATCAATTTGTGTTAAAATAGTAAATACTACCATAGAAAAAAATCCTATTCTAACAGCTTTTCTTGCTTCTTTTCCTCCATATATCTCACTTAAAATATCGGTCGCCAAAAAGCATGTACTATATACAACATTTCCTAAGGTTACCGATAATCCAAACATGTCTACACATTTAGTTACTTCCATATTTGCAATAATAGTTGCTATCGCTACCCATACAAATAAGCCTGTTTTTCGAAAAAATCGATACGCTATTAAAATTGCTATAAAGTTAATTAAAATGGTTACTCCAAATAATATTTCATTCATTTTTCTTATTCTTCCATTTCTAGTTCTTGTTTTTCTTCTATTGCTTCTTCTTCAACTACCTCATTAATAGCTGCTGTTTCCTCTGTTATACTAGTCTCGAAAGAAAAAACTTTCTTTTCTGTTCTTGCTTTTTCTTCAAATTTTTTATTGAATTCTTCTTTTGCTTCATTTAACGTTTCTTGCATGGCATTAAACATAGCCTCTACATCTGCTCTTGTAAAATCATAACTATTGCTTCTTGCCATTGGTTCCAAAATTTGAATATCATGTAATACATTATTTACTCTCTTTCCCGCATATTCCATAAATTTTTTTCTTTTTTCTTCATTTACTACTCTTTCCATTTCTACATTCCTTTCTATGTTTTTTCTTAGCATAGCATATCACAAATTTTTTCAAATTTCAAACCTTGTTTTTAATATTTTTTATCTTACA
>CARUQW010000032.1 GCA_949077355.1 uncultured Clostridia bacterium
TACCCCAGAGGGAACACACCTTTTTGACAATTTTTATTTAAATTTTATCATAAAAAAGTTAATCTATTTTTTCTTTGTAACTCCCAGCAAGATTACCAGCTGTAATTACATAACAGCTGGTAATCTTGCTGGTCCCCACGAATTGTTACTACAGAAAAAATAGATTAACTTTTTAATTTTAAAGATACATAACAAAAAATTGTCAAAAAGGTGTGTTCCCTCTGGGGTACCATCCATGTGAAAAAGGAAACGTCCCCAATTGCACATCAAACTTTCATAGAAAGTCCTACTTTTTGTCTTTCTTTATCTATTTTTATTACTTTTACTTTTACAACATCTCCTACTGATACAATTTCAGATGGATTTTTTACAAATTTGTCACTCATTTCAGATATATGTACAAGTCCATCGTGTTTTACTCCAATATCAACAAAAGCTCCAAAGTCAATTACGTTTCTAACTGTTCCTGTTAATACCATTCCTTCTTTTAGGTCTTCTAATTTTAGGACGTCACTTCTTAGGATTGGTTTTGGCATGTCTTCACGTGGGTCTCTTCCTGGTTTTGATAATTCGTCAATAATATCTGATAATGTCATTTCTCCTAATTCTAATTCTTTTGCCATTTCTTCTATCTGAATTGTTTTTAACTTCTTTCTTAGTTCTTCTAACTTCTCTTTATCGTTTAAGTCTTTTTTGTCAAATCCTAAGTTCTTTAATAATTTTTCAGTTGCTTCATAACTTTCTGGGTGGACAGCTGTAATTTCCAATGGATTGTCTCCATCAAAAATTCTTAAAAATCCTGCACATTGTTCAAAAGCTACTTTTCCTAATTTTGGTACTTTTAATAATTGTTTTCTATTTTTTAATTTTCCATTTTCATCTCTATATTTTACAATATTTTTTGCTATTGTGTTGTTGATTCCTGATACATAAGATAATAAGGATGGCGTTGCTGTGTTGACATCGACTCCAACTTTATTAACACTGTCTTCTACAACACCTGTTAAACTTTCTGCTAATTTCTTTTGATTAACATCATGTTGATATTGCCCTACTCCGATAGCTTTAGGGTCTATTTTTACAAGTTCTGCTAATGGGTCTTGTAGTCTTCTAGCAATAGAAATAGCTCCCCTAATCGATACATTGATATCTGGATATTCTTCGGTTGCTAGTTTAGAAGCTGAATAAACAGATGCTCCTGCCTCACTTACAATAACATAGTGAACTGGTCTAGCAGCTTCTTTTATCATATCTGCAACAAACATTTCAGATTCTCTAGATGCTGTCCCATTTCCAATTGCTATCATATCAATTTTATGTTTTTCAATTAATTTTAAAAGCTCTTTTTTAGCTCCTTCCACATCATTTTGTGGTTCTGTTGGATATACTGTTGTATAATCCAATACTTTTCCGGTTTCATCAATAACTGCTATTTTGCAACCAGTTCGATAAGCTGGGTCAAATCCCATCACAGTTTTTCCTTTAATTGGTGCTCCTAATAGTAGTTGTTTTGAATTTTGTCCAAAGACCTTAATCGCTTTTTCTTCTGCTTTTTCAGTTAAATCACTACGGATTTCTCTTTCAATGGATGGTTCAATTAATCTTTTAAAACTATCTAAAATCGTATCTCTTAGCATTTCACTAAATTGTGTCTGCCCTTTTATAATATCTCTTTCCATATAAGCTAGTATTTTTTCTTCTGGTTTTTGTATTTTTACCTTTAAAAACTCTTCTTTTTCGCCACGATTAATAGCTAAAATTCTATGACTTGGAATATATTTAATTGCTTCACTATATTCATAATACATTTCATAATTTGATTTTTCTTCTTCCTTAGATGCCTTTGTCTCAATCAAAGCTTCTCGATAGCACTGTCTTTTAATTTCTTTTCTATATTTTGCATTATCTGATATGTCTTCTGCTATGATATCTAATGCTCCTTGGATTGCTTCTTCCGCTGTGTTCACAACTTTATCTTTATTCTTTTTATCTTCTTCTGATAAAGTATCTACATTAATATACCCTTTTGCTATTTCTTTAATTTCTTTGGTTTCTTTTTGCTCCCTAATAATTTCTGCTAATGGCTCTAATCCTTTTGCTTTTGCAACAGTTGCTCTTGTTTTCTTTTTTTGCTTATATGGTCTATAAATATCTTCTACTTCTGCTAATGTCTTTGCTATTGCTACGGCTTGTAAGATTTCGTCTGTTAATTTTCCTTGCTCATCAATTGATTTGATTACTTCTTCTTTTCTCTGTTCCAAGTTTCTTAGATAATTTAATCTTTCTCCTAACTCTCTTAAAACTTCATCAGAAAGACCTCCTGTCACTTCTTTACGATATCTTGCAATAAATGGGATTGTATTACCTTCATCAATCAATTTTACTGTATTTTCTACTTGTGATGGCTTAATATTTAATTCCTCTGCAATTGTTTTAATAATTTTATCCATTGTTTTACTTCCTTTCTATGATTTTTTCCTCCGTACCTACAGGCATTACTTATCTGTAAGCTCACTTAACGTTCGCACAGCTAAGGGCATCCCAAAATCATGGACTAAAATCATCATTAGTACTCTAATGAATCGTCTTCTTTAATCCAATCTTGTACTTGTTCTATTCGATAATCTGTTTTACTATCTCTCATGATAACTTCTTTAATTCCGGCTATTGATTAACATTCTTTTACAAAATGTACATGGCCAATTGTCTTTTACATATTCCCCATTTCTTTTATTGATACCAACCATATACAAAGTTGCACCAATCATATCTTTTCTAGCGGCACTAATCATAGCATTTTGTTCACTATGAACAGACCTACATCTATCATATCCTTTTCCACTTGGCATATCGCTTTTTATACAATACCCTAGATCTAAACAATTTTTTCTACCTCGTGGTGCTCCTGAATATCCTGTTGATATAATTTCGTCGTTTTTTACAATGATGCTTCCATAGTTGTTTCTTAGACATGTTCCTCTTTCTGCTACTGTTTCTGCAATATTTAAATAATAATTAATTTTATCAACTCTTGCCATTTTTCCTCCTTAATGCTTGATTTTTTCCTCTGTACCTACAGGCATTACTTATCTGTAAGCTCACTTAACGTTCGCATAGCTAAGGTCATCCCCAAAATCATGGTTATTCGATTCCTAAGTATTCGTTGTAGCTTACTTCTCTATCGATTACTTTTCCGTTTTGTTTGATGTCAATGATTCGGTTTGCTACAGTTTGTGTTAATTCGTGGTCATGTGATGTGAATAAAATGTTTCCTATAAATTTTTTCATTCCTTCGTTGACAGATGTGATACTTTCCATATCTAAGTGATTGGTTGGCTCATCAAAGATTAAAAAGTTGGCTCCTGATAACATCATTTTAGATAAAACACATCTTACTTTTTCTCCTCCTGATAGAACTTTTGCTTCTTTTAATGCTTCATCTCCTGAGAATAACATTCTTCCTAAGAAACTTCTTACATAAGTTTCATCTGGGTCTTTTGAATATTTTCTAAGCCATTCTGTTACATTTTCGTCTGTATTAAATAGATAATTATTGTCTTTTGGGAAATAAGTCTTTGTGATGGTAGTTCCCCATACTAATTCTCCTTCATCTGGTTCTAATTCTCCACTAATTATTTGGAATAGTACAGTTTTAGCAATTTCATTATCTGCTAAAAACGCAATTTTGTCTCCTTGTTTTACATCAAATGATACATTGTCTAAGACTTTTACCCCTTCTACTGTTTTCGATATATTTTTTACTTGTAGAATTTCTTTTCCAGGTTCTCTATCTGGCTTAAAGTCAACATATGGATATTTTCGATTGGATGGTTTGATTTCATCTAATTCTATTTTTTCTAATGTTTTCTTTCTAGATGTTGCTTGTTTTGATTTTGATGCATTGGCACTAAATCGAGCAATAAAGTCTTGTAATTCCTTGATTTTTTCTTCTTTTTTCTTATTTTGCTCTCTTGCTTGTTTTAGAGCTAATTGACTTGACTCGTACCAGAAATCATAGTTTCCTGGATAAACTTTAATTTTCCCAAAATCAACATCTGCTATGTGAGTGCAGACTTTATTTAAAAAGTATCTGTCGTGTGATACAACAATTACAGTATTTTCAAATTCCATTAAAAACTCTTGTAACCAGTTAATACTCTTTAAATCTAAGTCATTTGTAGGTTCGTCCAATAATAACACATCTGGATTTCCAAATAGACTTTGCGCTAATAATACTTTTACTTTGTCTTTCGCTTCGATTTCTTTCATCAATTTATAATGATTTTCTGGTATAATTCCTAAGTCGTTTAATAAAATAGCTGCATCTGATTCTGCATTCCATCCATCTAATTCAGCAAATCTTTCTTCTAATTTTGCTGCTTTCATTCCATCTTCTTCTGAAAAATCTGGTTTAGCATAGATTTCTTCCTTCTCTTTCATGATATCATATAACTCTTTGTTTCCCATAATAACTGTATCCATAACAGAATTCTCTTCATAGGCAAAGTGGTCTTGTTTTAAGACAGATATTCTTTCTCCCTTATCTAAACTAACGTCTCCTTTGCTTGGTTCAATTTCTCCAGATAATACTTTTAGGAATGTTGATTTTCCAGCTCCATTAGCTCCGATAATTCCATAACAGTTTCCTTTTCCAAATCTTATATTTACTTCTTCAAATAATACTCTTTTTCCAAATCTTACGGTTACATTGTTTGCACTTAACATTTACTTTTCATCCTTTCTCTGCTTTTTAACTTTTTTATTATACACTATTTTCCAGTTGTTTTCAAGCAAATGGACGTGAAACACTAAAAAAAAGAACTTGAAAACAAGTTCTTTCTTTATTAATCATCGAATAATAATTTAATTCCCCAAAGTCCAGATATACCAACTAATCCATAAACAATTCTTGAAATAAGTGTCATATCTCCAAAAATAGCAGCTACTAAATTAAAATTAAAAATTCCAATTAATCCCCAATTAATCGCCCCAATAATAATTAATATTAAAGCAATTTTGTCAATTACTTTCATTATTTTTCCTCCTTTCATTTTTCTATAAAGTGTTCATTTTTATTAGTATATATTTTTCATTAAAAATTATTCATTTTGTTGAATTTTTTCATTTTTTGTGATAATTTGTAATTATCATAAAGATGTTTTCTTTTAAAACAGGGATTTTAAGAAACGCACCTACAGGCATTACTTATTTGTAATTTACACTCTTAATAGCTAAGGGGATCCCAAAAATCTCTAGAAAGGAATTTAGTATGCGAAGAAATGAAAGAGGAAATAATAGAAAAAAGAAAGCTCTGGAAATGGCTCGTTTTGATAAAAAATTTGTTAGATACTTGTGCTTTGGTGTATTAACACTTTTGGTTATCTTATTATGTGTTGTTGTTTTTTATCATATTAGCAAGTTTGTTAAGCATCAGCAATTTTTAGCAGATGTTGATAAAAGTTTAGAGCAATCTGCTCACGATGCCACTTCTTCAAGACAAGAGAATACTATAGAAGAAAAACAAGAGACAGATACTACTTTTACCATGACTGCAATTGGTGATGTTATGTGTCATAATACCCAATATTTTGATGCTTATCAAAAGGAAATGGACGAATATGATTTTTCTTATGTTTTTGAAGATATTAATCGCTATATTAAGACTTCTGATATAGCAATTGGTAGTTTAGAAACCAGTTTTGCTGGCAAGGAACGTGGCTATAGTAATTATCCTACTTTTAATTCACCAGATGCTTTAGCTTATAATTTGAAAAAACTTGGTATAGATGTTTTGTCTACGGCAGGTAATCATTGTTTGGATATGGGGTTTGATGGACTTTCTAGAACAATTGATGTTTTAAATGATGCTGATATTTCTCATTTAGGTACTTATCAATCACAAGAAGGTAGAGATAAAATCTTATTTAAATATGTTAAAGGTATTAAAATTGCTTTTATCAATTATACTTATGGCACGAATGGAATTCCAGTTCCTTCTGATAAACCTTTTTGTGTTAATTTAATTGATAAAGATTTAATAAAAAAAGATATTGAAAGTGCAAAAGCACAAAATGCCGATTTGATTGTTTCTTGTATGCATTGGGGAACCGAGTACAAAACTAGTGCTAATCCCGAACAAAAAGAATTAGCTGACTTTCTATTTCAAAATGGAGTTGATATTATTTTAGGAAATCATCCTCATGTATTAGAACCAATGGAAAAAAGGACGGTTACCTTAGAAGATGGTTCAACGAAAGATGGTTTTGTTATTTATGCTTTAGGTAATTTTATTTGTGACCAAAATGCTGAAAATACAAGAAACTCTATTATCTTAAATTTAAAAATAACAAAACATATAGATGGTAAAATTAGTATTGATCATGCTAATTATATTCCAATTTATATGTATAAGAAATCAACTTCTGAACTTCGAAAAATGAAATTATTGGATATTGAAAAGTCAATTTATGATTATGAAACTGCTCTTAATAATAGTATAGAACCTTCTATTCCAAAATCTTTATATGATACTCTAAAAATTCAATTGGAAAAAATCAAAAAAATTGTTGGACCAGAATTTTAGTTCTAGTCCAACATATCTTTTTTCTTTAACCAATAGGTTACTAATAAAGTTAATACAACAGATACTAATATCATGGCAACAAATCCATAGGGACTGTTTTGAAGTGGTAATCCTACATTCATTCCCCAGAAACTGGATATCATAGTTGGTACTGCAAGTACAATTGTGATAGATGTTAGGAATTTCATAACACCATTTAAGTTGTTTGATATAATAGATGCATAAGCATCCATCGTTCCATTTAAGATGTTACTAT
Organism: uncultured Clostridia bacterium; assembly: GCA_949077355.1. Taxonomy (GTDB): domain Bacteria; phylum Bacillota; class Clostridia; order TANB77; family CAG-508; genus CAG-269. Next base: position 6,840 of record CARUQW010000032.1, read on the forward strand.
AAATTTGTGACATTTCAATTGCTTGTCTGTTTTCTGTAATAGCATCTTCTAGTATTTCTTCATCATCGTCATATAGCTTTATAATTTTTCCTCTCATTGTTTTTTCCATGACAAGTTCATTTGATTTTAAAGATGTTGTAAAATATACTAAACCTTTTTCTAAACTTAATAATTTTAAAAGTTCTTTATTTTTCATGGAGTTTTTTAATATATATTCTGCTATTTCTGTTTCTTTATTAATTTGCTTTAGATAACTTAAATAATAAGAAGAGTTTAAGTATAAGATTTGAAATATAAATCTTGTCTTTTTATAGGTTTGAAAATTTTTTATTTTTTTCTTTTCAAAGTCTTCTATTATTTTATTTTTCTTTAAGGATACTGTTACAAAAAAGTCGTCTCTTACTACTATCATTCCTAATGGCATAGTGGTATATATTTCATTATCTTCACTTTTTTCTATAATAGGAACATCTACAATAAAAAGTGTCGTATTATCGTCTTCTTCTTGGTCTATTCTTGCTTTTTCTTCATAGTCTAAAGCATAGCGAATGAAGTCCTCTTCTATTTCTATGTTTTCACATACTTTTTTGATTTCGCTTTCCGACGGATTTACTAAATTAATCCATGCTCCTTTTTTGAATTCTTTGATTTCTTCAATTTTGTTTGTTTCGATATCTGTATGATATATTTTTAGCAAATCCATCACCCCTTTTTTATTCTTCCAATACTATTATTGTAGCCCTTTTAAAGGGTTTTGTCAATGTTTTTGCTTAATTTACATAATTTTATGGTAGTTTTTCGATTCCCTATACCCCCTTATTTACAAAATACCCCTATGGGTATATAATACTTTTGGTGATAAAAAATGGAAAAAAAGAAAACTTGCCGAAGCGAAAAAGAAAAAAAACTAATTACAAATCGATTAAATCGAATTGAAGGACAAATAAAGGGAATAAAAAGAATGGTACAAGAAGATACTTATTGTAATGACATTTTAATTCAATTATCAGCTATTGAAAACTCTGTCAAAAGTTTGTCTAATCATGTTTTGGAAAATCATTTGTATACCTGTGTAACAAATGATTTAGAAAAAGGGAATTACGAAATAATCGATGAGTTAATCAGTTTATTTAAAAAATTTAATCGTTCGTAGAAAGGAGAAAAAATGATGAAAGAAATGATTTTAAAAGTTAATGGAATGGTTTGTGAAGGATGTGAAAATAGAGTTCAAAATGCTATCAAATCAATAAAAGGTGTAAAAAAAGTAGTTGCTAGCCACGTAGCAGGCAATGTAACTGTTTTGGCAAAAGAAAATGTAACAGAAACACAAATAAAAGAAAAAATTGAAAATATCGGTTTTGAAGTTGTTTGAAAGGAAATGTTTTTACGATGAAAAAAATAAATTTAGCAATTAGTGGAATGACTTGTAGTGCTTGTTCTAACGGTCTTGAAAAATACTTAAGTAGACAGAAGGGAATTTTAAACGCTTCTGTTAATCTAGTTATGGCAAATGCTTCGATTGAATACGATGAAACTATTTTGAATCAAAAAAAATTAGAACAATTTGTCAAAGAAGCGGGATTTAAGAGTCTTGGTATCTTTAATGAATCTAATTTAGAAAATGAAACGAAGAACGAAAAACTTAAATTTATTGTGTTTTCTTTCTTAGCAATTATTTTGATGTATATTTCTATGGGACATATGATTGGTTTACCAACATTTGATTTTTTCAATATGCATACCAATCCTATTGCTTATACACTCACCCTATTTTTACTAACCATTGCGTTTCTTATCTATGGGTTTGATATTTTAAAAAATGGCTATAAAAATTTAATCCACAAAACACCTAACATGGATACTTTAGTTGGGATTGGTGTAATTAGTAGTTTTGTTTATAGTCTATATAGTATGTATCAAATTTTTCAAGGAAATCATAATTATGTAGAAAATCTGTATTTTGAATCTGCTGCTATTGTTATCTTTTTTATTAAATTAGGAGGATATATGGATAGCATTAGCAAAGATAAAACAAAAGATGCTATTCAAAAGCTAGTAAAAATAACACCTAATTATGCAACTGTTAAAATAGATGGTGCAGAAAAACAAGTAACCCTTGATGAGGTTCAAAAAGGTGATACCATCATTAGTAAACCTGGAGAAAAAATCGCAGTAGATGGGGAAATTATTTACGGAAAAGCTCATTTGGATGAATCTTTTATAACTGGCGAAAGTAAAAAAGCTAGTAAAACAATTGGAGAAAAAGTCATTGCTGGTAGTATGAATTATGATGGCTATTTAGAATATAAAGCAGAAAAAATCGGGAAAGAATCCACTATCTCTGAAATTGTACGTTTAGTCGTTGAGGCTACTAATACCAAAGCACCGATTGCCAAAATAGCAGATACTGTAAGTGGTTATTTCGTTCCAGCTGTTATGCTAATTGCTTTTCTTACTTTTTTAGTTTATCTAGTTTGTGGATATGGTTTTAACTCTGCTTTAACAACCTTTGTAACTATTCTTGTTGTTGCTTGTCCTTGTAGTCTTGGTTTAGCAACTCCTCTTGCTATTATCGTAAGTGAGGGATTATGTGCAAGTCATGGAATTTTAGTAAAGAAAAGTGAAATTTTAGAAAATGCTCAAAAGGTAAATACCATTGTTTTTGATAAAACAGGAACTTTAACTTATGGTACTCTAAAAATAGCAAAAATAATTAATTATAGTAACTTAGAAGAACAAGAATTATTACAATTAGTAGGAAGCTTAGAAAGTCAATCCACTCATCCCATTAGTAAAGCTTTTTCTGATTATTTGATACAACATAAATTAGAAACTTTAAAAGTTGATTCTTTTGAAAATATTAGTGGTTATGGGATTGTAGGAAAGGTCTTATCACAAGATTTAATTTTAGGTAATGCTAAAATACTTTCTAAATATCATATTCAAAATGACTACTTAGAAGATGAAAAAAAGTTAGCAAATCAAGGAAATAGTATCGTTTATGTAGTAAAAAATAAAAAAATCATTGCTCTGATTGGTGTTAATGATATGGTAAGAGAAAATGCAAAAGAAGTTATCTCTTATCTTACAAAACATAAGATTGAAACCATTATGCTGACAGGTGATAATCAAGAAACAGCACAAAAAATTGCTGCTACTATTGGCATCACAAATGTTATGGCAAATGTATTACCTTCCGAAAAAGCGGATACCATAAAAAAATTAAAAACAGAACAAAATTATGTTATGATGTGTGGTGATGGCATTAATGACAGTCCTGCTTTAGCTAGTTCTGATATTGGAGTTAGTTTTAATAGTGGTACTGATATTGCCATGGATGCCTCTGATGTTATTTTAATAAAAAATGATTTGCACAGTCTAATTGATTTAATTTATATTAGTAAAAAAACAATTCGCAATATTAAGCAAAATTTATTTTGGGCATTTTTCTATAATAGCTTAATGATTCCAATTAGTATGGGATTACTATCTACTTGGGGAATTATGATTAATCCTATGATTGCAAGTTTTGCTATGGTAATTAGTAGCCTTACCGTTATCCTAAATGCTTTGCGTTTAAAATGGTTAGTTTTTGGTTAGTTTTGGGACAGGCACAGAGCTAACCATTTTATAAGGTTAATATTAGAAATAGATGGTTTTGGAACAGGCACAAAACTAACTATTTCATAAAAATAATGCAAAAAATGGCTAGTTCTGTGCCTGTCCCAGAACTAGCCTCTCTTTTAAATGCGGAATGTTTCGTCAAAATAGTTAAGATTGTCAATTTCAGTATGATAAACTTCTTCTCCATCCTTATCTTTTACACTAAGTAAAACGGTATTGTTTTCGGAAAGTTTCGCATAGTACCGACAACCTTCCTTCTGCAAAATCTCTTTCATCATTTTTACAGCACTTCCCCTATTTTCATAGATAAACTCTACTTCTGTATAATCTTTTGGTAGGATCTTTCTTACTTTCGTTCTTTTCATTTCCATTTCTTCTTCAAGATTTCTTCCTTCTACGTCAAAAATTATGAGCGCAAGAAGCATGTAAAGCATTGAAGAACCTGTTACTACACAAAACCCCCAATAAAAGAAAGGTTCAGCAGGCTTTGAAATGAGTCCATTTACAATCGTAGGTACTAAGTAAATGCTTACGATACCTAATGATATCCGATTTGCTTGTTTGGCTGTTAATCTTTTTTTGTTCCGCTTTCTTGCCATCGTTTTTCCTCCTGACTTTCATGAATTATCATTGATAAGTTACCATTACAAGTTATTAAATTATGTATACAATTCATCATATTTTTTGTAATATGTCAATTGATTCTATTCTTTTTCGTATCGTACGCTTTTGATATAACACTCTTTTAGTAAAATCAATTCGATGATTTCTATAATCTTCTTTTATTATTTCTAATCCTTTATCATAATATTTTATTACATTTTTTACGTATTCATCTGCTCCACTATTACCATTTTGTATTTGCTTAAATCCCTCTGGACCAATTTTAGCATAAATAAAAGCTTTGCTTGTTTCTTCTGACAATTTAGGCTCTTTTAAACCTTTTTTTAATAATTCAAAATAGATTTTATTATATACAATTATCATTTTACTTTTATTTTGTGAATTATAATTTAGGCTTTCAATAAATTCAGGGCAATTAGATAGTTCCCCTATATGTCTTTTTGTTTTTAATACGATATTTTTTATTAAAAATAAATCTGCCTCTTTTACCCTTTTATCATCCAAAAAATCTAGTAAATAATATCTTATTTTTCCGATTCCTTCCCTATAATGATTGATTACCTTCTCCAGAATTTTTTTGCTGCTTTTTGTATTATCTCTTATATCACAAAAACCATCTGGGCCAATTTTCGCATAAATATAAGCTTTGGCTGTTTCTTCTTCTAGCTGCTGTTTTGTTATACCCTTTTTTCTTAGTTCATAATAAATTTTACGATATGCCTTTATTAAATTGATATCTTTATTGGCATTATAGATTAACTTTTGCTTTAATTTTACTTTTTCCTCTTGATTCAATTCTCTCAAAATATCTCTTGCATCTTCCAATATTTTATGTGTTAAAATAATGTCACTTTCATTCTCTTTACGATTCATAAGATAGAACGAAATGTCATTTATATTTTCTTGATACTCTTTTATTACTTTTTGTAGTTTATGTTGGCTTCCTCTACGATTATTTTGAATTTCTGAAAATCCGCATCTCGCTATTTTTGCATAAATATAAGCTTTACTAGTTTCTTTACTTAGCTCTGGTTCTTTTATACCTTTTTTGGATAATTCAAAATAAATCCTGTTATATGCCATTATTAATCTTGCTTTTTTTTCGTTATTTTTCAATAATAATTTCTTAATTTGTTTTTCTTCTTGTCTGTTTAATTGATTTAATATTTCTGACTTTTCTAATACTTTTTGAGTGATTAACTGGTCCGCTTCTTTTTTACTTTTTTCTTTATAATTTTCTAAAAGATACCAATCTAATTCTTGGAAGTTATTGAGACATTCTTCTATCCTTTCTTCGCTTATTTCATCCTTTCGATAAATTCTTCCTTCTGTTAAATCGTAAAACCCTTTTTCACGCAATTTTATAGAGGCATATATTTGTTTTGTAGCTGAAATTCGCTCCGCTTCTTCTTTTTTTAAACTTTTTAGGCGATAATAAATTTTATAATAAGCATTTATAAATCTCAAATTTTCTTCATTTTTTAACAGACCTTTTTTTAATTGTGTTTTTTGCTTTTTTGTTAAATTAGGAAATTTTCTGTTTATTTCTAAGTAGATATTCTCTGTTAATTCTCTATTTTCTTCTTTTATTCCTTTTGTTTTTCCATATAATAAATAATAATCTAGAAATTCTATTTGTTCCTCCATCATATTCCTAATTCTTTTTAAATTTTTATCCGCATATTTTTTATCATTACTGATTACACTAGAAAAGCCTATTGGTCCTACTATACCAAATACATATATTTTACAAACTTTTTCCTCTAGTTTTTCTTGCTTGATACCTTCCTTTTTTAGCTGTTCATAAATTTTATTAAATATAAATGGAGCATTACCTTTTTCACAATTTTCTAATAATCTTTTTTTCAATCTTTCTTTTTCTTCTTTGGTTAGTTTTTGCGTTACATCTTTTATATTGGCTAAAATGTATTCTATTAACTTATCTCTATTGTTACTATATAAGTATTGTTCCAGTTTTTTGATTCCTTCTTTATATTCATTTATTATATTATCTAAACTTTTCTTTATATATCGTTTATCATTTTGTATAATACTACTAAATTGCTTTGAAATTATTTTGCTATAAATATAGGCTTTACTTGCTTCTTGGGTTAATTCTGGTTCCTTTAATCCTTTTTTCTTTAGGGCATATAAAATTTGTCGATACGCATTTCTTAGCCTTGTCCCATGTTTTATATGGGAATTCATGCTATATAATAATTTTTCTCTTAATATTTCCTGTTTTTCTGCACTTAGTTCTTTTAGCATATCTTTTGTCTTTTTTAATACATATTCTGTTATTTCTTTGTTTGATTCTTTTACTGATTTGTTCGGTCTTTCAAAAATTAAATCGTAATCTAGCATTTTGATTCCCTTTTTATACTCTTTGATTACTCTTTTTAAATTTACTTCTGTCCTTTTTTTATTATAACGGACTAAAGTTTCAAACCCAATTGGACCAATTTTTGCATAAAGATATGCCTTACAACATTCTCCGCGTTAGTTCTGGCTCTTGTATACCTGTTTTTTTCATTTTCCAATAGATTCTATCATAAGCATTTTTTTGCCTGATGCCATCTTGTATGTCTGATTTTATACTATAAGATAATCTTATTTCTAATTTTTCTTTCTCTTTTTGGGTTAATTTATCTACTATTGCTTCTGTATTTTTTAAGATATGTTGAACTAATTTTTTATTATCTTCTTCTACGTGATTTTCTTTTTGTTTTTTTAATAGATAATAGCTCATATCTTTAATTCCTACTTGATAACTTGCTAATATATTTTTTATTGCTTCTTCTTTCTTTCCTTCTCTTAATATTTTATAGAAACCAACTCCCGCTATCTTGGAAAAAGTATAAGCTTTACATGCTTCTCCGTGTTAACATTGGTTCTTCCATACCTTGCTGTTTCATAGCATAGTATATCTCATTATAGGCATATATCAATCGTGCTCCTTTTTTGCTATTTGATTTTGATTTAACTCTTAATTCTTCTTTTAGTTTTTTTCTTTCTTTTTCATCTAATTTATCTGTAATTTCCTTTATATTTTCAAATACCATTTTGGTCAATTCTTCGTCTGCTTCTTCTACACTTTTGTCATATTTACGGTCCATTAAGTAATATCCCATATGCTTTACTTTTTCTTGATACGAATTTAATAGTATTTTTAAGTTTCTATGTGTATATTTTTTATTTTCAACCATAAGTGAAGCAAAGCCAAATTCACTTATTTTTGCATATAAATAAGCTTTACAAGTTTCTTTTGTTAATTTTGGTTCGTAGATTCCTTTTTTCTTTATTTCATAATAAATTCTATTGTAGGCATTGATTAATCGAATTCCTTTATTATTTCTGCCTTTTGCATTTTGAATGAGTTTATTTTTTAATTTTTCTTGTTGTTCTAAATCTAGTTTTTCTACAATTTCTTTTGTATTTTTCAATATTTTTTGTGTTAATTTTTCATCTAAATTTTCTATTTGTTTTTCGCTTCTACTATTAATTAAATAAAAGTCTAATTTTTTTAGTCCTTCTTCATATTCTTCTAATACTTTTTTTATGTTTTCTTTTATTTTGTTTCTTTCTCTCTGTAAAATATAGATAAAACCTACTTGCGCTATTTTGGCATATACGTAAGCTTTGCTTGCTTCCTTCGTTAATTTTGGTTCTTGCATTCCCTGTTTTTTTAATTCATAATATATTTTGTGATAAGCTACAATTAGTCTATTTGTACCATTTTCTACATAGTTTCCTGCTAGTTGTTTTTTTAACATTTCCTTTTCTTTTTGATTTAGTGAACTAGTAATTTCTTTTGTATTTTCTAAAATAAAGTCTGTCAATTCTTGATTTGCCTGTTGCTTTGATATATTTACTTTATTATCCAATAAATAATATTCAATGTCCACAAATTCTTGTTGATAGTGTTTCATTATTTTTTCGATACTTCTATCTTTATATTTACTTTCATTACATTGAAGCGAATAAAAGCCAACCTGACATACTTTAGAATATACATAAGCCTTACTCGTTTCTATTCCTAATTCAGGTTCATTCATTCCCTGTTTTTTCATGGCATAATAAATTCTATTATAAGCATTTATTAGCCTAGTTCCATGACTTCTACATGTTTTTGAGTTACTTTTTAATTTCTTTTCTAAAATTTTTTGTTCTTTTTCATCCAAGTGATTTAGAAAAGGTTTGATTCGCTCTAATATTTCTTTTGTTAGTTCTTCATCTGCTTCTTCTATTGATTTATCTTGTTTATTTTCTAATAAATAAAAATCTAATGCTAAAATCCCCTTTTTATAATTTTTAAAGACTTTTTTCATGATTTCTTTGGTATATTTATCATTTTCTTGTAAAGAAGTAAATCCATCTGGTCCTACCTTACAGTAAATATAGGCTTTACTTGCTTCTTGGCTTAATTTGGGTTCATCAATCTCTTTTTCTTTTAATTCCTGATATAATTTTTCGTATCCTCTTATTAATCTTCTTCCTTCTTTTCGATTATCCTCTCTGTTATATAATAGCTTTTTTTCTAATTTTCTCATTTCTTCTTTATTTAAATATTGAATATCTTTTTTCGTTTTTCTTAAAACATCTTTTATAAAGATTGCATCTTCTGCTTCTACTCTATTTTCTAATTTTGATAGGTATTCTTGTAAATTTTCACTTTTGCTTTTCCTAAAATTATCTAGCATTTTAATGATAATTTCTTGTTCTTCTTTATCTTCTATTATTTTTGGTGCTATATCTAATAGTATATTGATTTTATTTTTGTCTATTTTGTTTTTTTCTAATGCCTTTTGTATTTTTTCTAACTTTTCTTCTAAATAGTCTTCTATTTTTATCTTTCTTTTTCTTATTTCTTCTATGTTTACAGCACTTGCTACTGTATATATATTTTCTATCTTTTTTTGTTTTAGTTTGTTGATTAACTGCTTTTGTATTTTTTCTTCTTCTGGAATTTTTTCAAATATTTTTTTTACTTCTTTTAGTTCTCTAAATTCTTTTTTTAGATATTTTATTATCTCTGGCGGAATGTTGTATTCTTTTAATAGATTGATACAATCTAAAATAAATAAATCTAATTTTATTGACTGAACTGATTTCTTACTATTTCTTAGTCTATGGATTTTCAAATTATATGGCACTTGCTGTATTTCTATTGTTTTGATAGCAGAGTATAATTTTTCTGTGTTTTGGTTGATATAATTGTCTACTTTATTGGGGGTCATCACTATTTTTTGGTACTTTTCTATCTCCTTTTCTTCCAGTCCTTTTAAACTTTTCATCATATAATTTACTAGTTTTAATAGTCGAATGGGATGGAATATGGGTTCATTTTTTATGTTTTTTTGTTTTTTCCACCAGTCTAGTGGATGATGGGTACTTTTTCTTAAATTGTAATGCCATATGGATGGAACGCAGTTATAAGCTAAACTATTTCCTCCTTTTGTTAAAGCAATAATATGTTCTAAACTTAAACTACGCATCTTTTGCTTTTCTTCTGTCCTAGTGGATTTTATAAATTGTTCTCCGGAAAAAGCACATCTGTTATTAAAATATTGTAATGCAATATTAGCTTGCTCTATGGTTAGTTTTCCTATTTGTCCATTTTCAATTGCTCTATTATTGTGAGTATGAATGCTTCGAAATAAAATATTTTCTTGTATATTTTTTGTATATTTTTTCATTTATTCTTCCTTTTTTATATGAAAAACAACTTACAAACTTTTATGGTTCTATAATAAATGTTGGGGTAGTTAAATAATTACTTCAACATTTTTTATT
>CARUQW010000033.1 GCA_949077355.1 uncultured Clostridia bacterium
CCTAAATAGGGAATAATGTTTGTTTTTATTTTTTCAATGTACCCTTGTAGAGTTCTAGGTTTAACAAACGGTTTTTTATGAATACGAATCCATTTCTTTAGCCATTCTTCTAAGGTTATTTTGTCTTTTTCTACATATTCATTATCGTTTGCTTCTTGTTTTGCTTTTATCATTTCTTGTACTAGAATTCTCTTATCTTTATTAAATAAAGATATTTGTTTTGATTTACCATTTACTTTTATTGTTATTCTACCTTCATATCCACCATTTTTAGGTCTAATAGAACCCATTCCTCTAGTGTTCCTTTTTTTCTTTACAGACTGATTTTGTGAAGTTTTTACCATAACTTTGCCTCCATTCAATATAGAGAACATTAAAAGTAAAAGCACAATATTTAATATTCTCTATTATAGGGCAAATTTCATTGGAAAGCAATGTTAAACAAAAAATCTTCCAGAATTTTGATCAAACCAGTCTTGTAATTTTTTCTTGTTAATAACAATTCTTCTTTTAAACTTAATACAAGGAAAGTCAGGGTACTTTATTAATTCACTCATTAAGTTTTTACTAATTCCTAACATATTAGCTGCTTCGCTAACATTTAGACCTATTTTTTCATTAAAATTTTCATTCATTTATATCACTTCCATATATAGATTAGGCACATTTATCATAAACTGCCTTATGGAAGGGCAAATTTTTTTGAAACACTATATATTTTTAATCTTTTTTGTAAATCACATCCTTTCTCATATATAATTTTATAACCTTTTTTTATTAATTTCAATAAGCACGCCTAAAAAAATTTTTTCGTTGATATTTAAGCGTTTTTAAACACTTTTAGTATAGAATTTTAAAATTTTTTGAAAAAAATTTTTATATACCTACAGATACAATGATTACAATAAATATAAAAAATTTTCTTTGAGCATTAACTTTTTTAAATTCTTTTTATACAATTACAATATAAAGGGAGGAGAGAAAAATGCCAAATTACTATTTTACTTACTGGATTGCTAGACATGGAAAAAATGCTTTTAAAAATTTAGCAGATAAAATTTGTCAAAATATAAAAATAGCAACACCGATAATAAAAGCTCTTGGAAAAGATGAGTTTTTAATAGAATATTGTATTGTTGTCTATAATATTGTAGCTTTAAATTATTTTGGATTAAGTACAAATCAAATATCTTTTATGTTAGATTTATCGCTAACGCCTGGTACAAGTAAAACATTTCCTCCAAGTGAAATTTTAGAAGCACAAAAAGAGGTAATACCAGAAATTGAAGATTATATTAGAAAAGATTTTAACTTTTATAAGAAATAGGGGAGAATTGTTTATTGATTTTTAACGAAAAATAACAGGTTCTATTACCTGCTATTTTTGTTTTTTCTCCTATATTCAGTCTATTTTATGTATAAACATTTAATCCCAATAAGATTCATCAGCACCACCAATTACTTCACCTGTTGTTACATCTACAAAAATTGATTTAGAATTATATTTATTTTCATTGTTTGGATCAGGTTCTCCTTGTTTATAGTGAATATTAACTGACCAAACTTTTCTTGCTATATTTTGTACTGTTTGATATTCATTATATCTTACAGTGCTTCCATCTGCTTGTTTTTCCTCTTTGAATTCAGGATATTTTCCTCCATTTTGTTCTAGTAAATAAATCCATGAATTAATTTGTCTAATTTGTTGTTTTGTAATAATCCAATCTACTTCATTATCTGTTATTTTCTTATCTTTTTCTAACGCAATTTTTTCTGCTTCTTCTTTTGTAATTTGAACTGGATTATCTTTATATTCTACATTCTCATTTGCTATAAAAGCACTATACACCTTTACCTCTCCATTTACTACTGTAAACATAATTTGAACTCTTTCAAATTGATTTAATGCTTCTCCATAAACTTTGTAATATGTTACAAGCCATTCAGCACTATTGCCTTCGTTATCTGGGAAATAACATGGTGGTTCTAAAATTTCATTTATTTTATATTCATTCTCTTTTAAATCAAATAAATTATATATTTCATCTGATCTTTTCGTTGCTTCTTCTTTACTTATGTGGTCTGGCTCAAAACCAGAATGTGCTAAATTGTTATTTTCAAAAGATATACATTTTCCATTTTCAGCATTGATTCCTACATGAATACCTTTATTTAGATTTGTATCTGTTGAAAAATAATATACTAATTCTGCTCCCATTATATAGTTTTTCTTTAATTCCTTTGTAACAAATTCTTGATTTTCAATCCCAAGTTTATTTAAAAATTTATTAGCTTCAACTATTGCTTCTTCCATATTAACTGCTTTTACTTCATCTTCTTTCGTAACTTCTTGTGAGCCTTGACTATCTCTAATATCTTGTATTAATTCTTCATAAGATTCATATTTTTTAGGTTCTTTAAAGACTTTTTCATATACCATTGTTCCTGCAAACACAACACTTGCTGTTAATCCAGTTGTAAGTAGAAAGGTTGCTACCATTTTCCCTATTTTATTTTTGAACATTCTTGTCTCCTCCTTTTCAAAGTTGGATATAGCTATTTTTCTTTTTACCCTTTTTAGCACATTTTTGTTTAACTCTTCACTATTCATACCTATATCCCTCCTTTTCTAAAATTTGTTTTATTCTTTTTCTAATTCTATGTAGCCTCGTTTTTACTTTAAATTCTGTAATATTTAATTGTTTAGCAATTTCTTTTACTTTTTTACCAGCATAATAAAATAATTCAAAAATGTCGTTATCTTCTTTTGTCATATTTTCTAGTGCTTTTTCCATTATTTTTATTTTATTTTGATTTTCATAGATATTGTCTACTTGATTCTGTTCTTGTAAAATGTTTTCGTAATCTTCAATGTTAATATTTTCCTTTATCTCTCTTTTTTTCTTTTTCATAATATTATTTACTACACCAGACAAATAAGAACTTATTTTGTCATTCTCATTTATTTTGTAGGCATTTTTCCATAGAACAAAAAAAGTATCTGAAATCATTTCTTCTATATCTTCTTGTTTGAATTCAAGATTAGATATGTTTTTTATAATGGTATAAACATATCCACTATAATCATTAATTATTTGTTCTATATTCAGTTCATTTTTTTCTATATAATCTTTTAATAGTTTGTGTTGCTTCAATTTAGATCTAAATCTCCTTTTTATTTTTTAGATATCTTACCTCTATAATACCAAATTTTTAAAAAAGGTTACAATTTGTTTAAAATTTTTTTAATTTAAAAATAATAAAAATCCAGTAATTATTATTTTACTGGACTTTGTTTTATCGTTATTGATTTACTAAAGTTTTATTTTGTATCATTATTATATCTTTTCTTCTATAAATTGCTAATATAAAAGTTAAACTCATCATATTAATAACTAAACTTCCTCCACCATAAGAGATAAATGGCAAATAAAATCCAGCTTCTATCCATAAGTTTAAGTTCATTAAAATGTTAAATATACTTTGTAATATAAATATGTTTGATATTCCTATTATAAGTAATTTACCATAGCTATCTTTTATTTTTATAGCATTTAAAATTAACTTTATACTGAAAGCAATGATTGCTAATACAATTCCTATACTTACAATCCATCCATAATGTGCTAATACTGATATAAATGCGAAATTTGTTCCTTCATCAAATAAATCTATTGCATTACTTGTATTTTCTGCTTCTCCCAATAATTTGGCAGATTCTATAATATTTCTTCTCTCTATTGCAATCCACCCATCACCTGTTGCATCAATTTCTGGATTTATACTTGCTATCAGTCTATTCAATATATATGGTTTAAATGTTAAAATTTGAATTAATATAAAAATTCCTATTAATATTACTGTTCCCCATAATTTTATCATATTTTTAATTTTATTTTCTTTTACTTGTATTATTTTTACTGTTCCTAGAATCATATAGATTAATCCTAATGTCAAAACTGAAGTTATTGATGGAATTAGTTTCAAAAAAATTAAAGAAAGTATGCTTAATCCAATAATTTTGACTAAATCCATATTTATATTTATTTTTGTGTATTTTAAAATAATTGATTCTATTTTATTTTCTTTTTTGGATTCACTTATAAATCCAATAAAAGATACAATATATAGTGGAATTGCAACTATTTCTGGAGCAATTGTCATAATGTGAAGATAAATATAAGGTTTGCCATTTACAAAACTTCCAAATAGTAAAGCCCATATAATAGATAATGTTGCCAATAAATATAGTAAATTTGAGTATTTCTTTATCTTTGTATAATTTATAAAATAAATTGGTATGCTAACCACTATTCCTATTATTACAAATGTTACAAATTTTTTTATTGATTCTCCTGCTGCACCAAATAATTCTATATCATTTCTCGACTTAATAAAAACTACAAGTCCAGAAAAACATAATAATATCATAAGAATTAATAGTAATTTCCAGTCTAGCTTTGGTCTATGTATTTTATTTAATTTTTTTCCTATTTCTTGTGCCTTTCCCATTTGTTTAATTGCCTTTTCTTCAGCAATTTGTTCTTCTAAACCTTCTTGTATATAATTTTCCTTTGATTCTTCTATATGATTTTTTAATTCTTCTGCTATACTTTCTCTAATTGGCTTATATTTTATTTGTTCACATACAGAGTATAAAAATTCTTTAATTTGCATATGAAACACCTCCTAAAACACGATTGATTCCATTGCTAAATTCTTTCCATTCTTCTTTTTTATCTTTTAATTGTTTTTTCCCTTTATCTGTTATAGCATAATATTTTCTTTTTTTAGCTGCGCTTTCATCCCAATAAGATGTAATAAAACCTTTTTCTTCTAATCCATGTAATATTGGATATAATGTTCCTTCTTTTAGTTCAAATACATTTTCTGATGTTTCTTTTAGCTTTTTAATCATTTCATAACCATACATATTGTTGTCTTTTAATAGATTAAGTATTAACATTGTCGTACTTCCTTTTAGTAGTTCTTTACTAATTTTCAAAATTCTCTCCTCCTTTGTCATAAAATATACCTAGATATTCTATGTATTTTTATACATTGTATATCTAGGTATTATATTTGTCAATAGCTATATGAAAAAATTTATCTTAAAAAAATAAGAAGGTTTCCCTTCTTACTAATTTTATATATTAATTATGTGCTTTCTCTAGTTCTACTATATATGGCTTATCTTTAAATAATACTCTTACTTTTAATTTATCTGTTGTTGTATAAGTGGTTAAGCCAAAAGTTTCATAAAAACTATATTTATTCCCATCAATAAAATTACCATCTGCCCTTCTACTTGGACTCATAGTAGATTCAAATTTTTCTCCTTTTTCGTTTTCTACATAAGTTACCTTTTCTATATTTTCTTGTCCTGCTTTGCTTTCCCAATCATAAGTTGCAACTGGATGTCTTTGTCTTAACGTATAATCTTCACTAGCTTTTCTTATTTCTTCCTCTTCATTTATTCTTCTGTTATATTCATTAATATCAATTTTTCCATCTGTATATTCTTTCTCTAAATCATTTAATATTTTTGGTCGCTCTGGTTCTTTTATATTCGATATAATCATCCCAAATTCGAATCCTGTATCAGTAAGTGTAGCATTAGTTACTTGAAAATCTGAATTTTCACAACTTACCACTTTATAGGCTATGGATTGTCTGTTATACATTTTTTCTGGTACATCTAAATCTATATTCCAATTACCTTTTAAGTTTACTATACTGTTTTCATTTTCTAGCCATTCTTCTCTTTTTAATTGTATTTGCGTAAATTTAAAATTCAATTTCTTACTTTTTGGAAAACTTGCATCTCCTGTATACATATTATAAGTGAAATTTATAATGCCATTTTCTTTATCGTGATTTACTATAACAGCATTTAAACCACAATTATAATAATTATCGCTAAATTCTGTATATTTCTCATCTAAATTATTTTCCTTACAATAATTTTCTAGCATTTCTTGATCCATGCAATATAAAATTTTATTTTCTTCATCTGTTACAATTAAATCTTTTAAATCTATAGAACGCAAAGTTTCTAGGTCGAAAGTTTCATTTATTTGAGTATCCATTTCAAAAGTAAAATGTGTACTAATATTTAAGTCATCCATTAAAAAATCTTCTATTTTAGCATTTACATTGATATTATCTAAAGTAATACCTGTTATTTGGTCGGTTGCAGTTGTGTTTGATTCTATATAATCCATATCTGGATTTGCTATATATCCATTTTGTGCTGCATCATCAAGTCCTTTTCCCAAGAAAAATGTTTCTACAATTTTATCATAATTAGCTGCAAATGCTACTCCTGATATTAATATAAATCCTCCACATAATCCTGCAATTAATTTTCTTTTCATAGCATATTTCCTCCATTTTATTTCTTCTTTTAGGGTATGTTTATTGGTATATTCATTTTTAAATTGATTGACTGCCACATTTATTTTGAATTTTTCTAATAATTCATTGTTATCCATTTATTTCATACCCTCCTTTTTTTAAGATTTTTCTTAATTTATTTCTTGTTCTAAATAATTTTGATTTTACTTTACTTTCTGATATTTTAAACATGATTGCTAGTTCTTTTATTTTTCTTTCTTCATAATAATAAGCCATAAAAATTTCTTTATCTTCTTTTTTCATTTTTTCTAATTCATTGATAATCAATTTATTTTTCTGGCTATCCACATAATCCAATTCTATATTTTGTATGCTTGTTAATCGTTCTTGATAATCTTCTATATTTTCTATATGTTTTTGTTGTCTTATCTTCTTTAAAATTAAATTTTTAGTGATTCCTGCAATATAGGCTGTCATACTTTTGTTGATATCTAACTTTTCTTTATTATTCCATAAAGTAAGATAAACATCTAATATGATTTCCTCTTCATCTTCTTTTGAAAACATAATAGAAGAACGATTTATGATAGTGTAAATATAATGATTGTAGTCTTTCATAATTGCTTCTATTTCTAATTCATTGTTTGTTATGTAGTTATATATTTTATCATTTACTTTTTCCAATTTAGATCTAAACCCCTTTTAAGATATCTTCTATATCTATATTACCACTTTTTTTCATTTGGTTGCATTTTTTATACAGAAAATAATATTACATAAATCTTGTTCAACTAACAATAATATCTTCTTTCTCTATCAATATATTGTTCCAAATCTACCACACAATAATTAGCATCAGGTAGTTTTTTTCGTAATCTCGTTTCCAGTTCTGAATTACAAATAATATAAGCTCTTTTACTAGAACTCTCCCTTATAAAATATTTAAGTCTCGTAATCTTTTCAGTATCTAAAAAATAAAAGGTATTAATAAATTTATCTTTATTGTTTGCATATTCACAAAAACTATATTCAGATAAATAAACTCCTTTATAACATTTATCTACAACTTCTTTCCATCTTATACTATGTAAATATTTTAGTTTTTCTCTGTTAATCTCATTATCTTCAATGACTAATATTCGATTTAATCCAAAAGCAAAATCATTCAAATTGATTCTATTTATATCATCTATTAAAATAATAATATTTTTATATTTAATTTCTTTTTGTATATCATAAATTACAGATTCGATATATTTACTATCATGCTCTTTAAGAATTCGATAAGAAAGGTATTCAAATCCGTTTATATTAAATATTCCTATAAATCTTCTACCTGTTGTTGTAAATATTCTTTTATCTTTTATTGCAAATGATGGTATAAAATCGACTGTTTTACAATTATGATAAAAAGCAGCTATATTACTTAATTTTAATAATCTTTCTCTATATTCTTGATTTTTATTTAATTTATTATATTCAAGATTTAATAATTGAGCATATTGAATTCCTGATTTACCTAACACTAATACCCACTTAATTTTCCTTAAGAAGTTTTTATCTATCAAAGTTTTAATTCTATTTCTATAATACCTACTACTATTAAAAAAATACTTTGCATCACTTACATTTAAGTATTGATATTTTGCAATAAACTTTATCAATGAAATCTCATTCTCATTTGTTGGAAAATAACTCATAATACCACCTCCAATACCAACTAATAATTTATCAATAAATTGTCCGTTGGTAAGATAGTCGATAGCTACGCCATCGCCTACTTACCTCCACTACAAAAACTATATCATTAACCTCATAAAATGCTTGGAATATGTGCATTTTCTTGTAATGTGAAATATGCCAAAATTCTTTCTTAAAAAAAGTCAATTTTGCTATACTTTTTGTTACTATAAAACTTACATTTTTTTGCAGTTTGTACTACCATTTATGATAGATTTTTTATAATAATTTAATAAGTTATTTGGATTATTACTCAATGCTAAAAAATATAAATTTACTAGATTTTCTCTATTTACATTTTGAAGTATGAATTGAAAATTGTTATTATACAAATCATACAATACATATATAATATTTTTTATCATATCAATTTTATCTTCTTTCATATATTGAAGCATATAAGATGTATAATTAAAATCTAATCTCTCAATTATTGCGAAAAATTTCTTTGGAATTTCATTACTATTATTTATAATTAAATAAAATAAATCATCTATATTATATTTTATATTATTATCTTTAACATTTTTGTTAATACCCTCTTTACATTTTGGTATATAGGGGTATTGATTTTTTTGATAATAGGGTATATCTACAATATAAATATTTCTTGATACTATTTCTTTATTTTCATTTCTTATAACTTCTGTTTTTATATATCCAAGTTCTTGTAAATGTGAAATCCATCTGCTAACTGAGACGGCTGTTACATGATATAAATCTGCAAAGTATTTATTTTGAGCATAGCAATAACCATTTTTATTGGCTAGTGCTGTAATTTCTCCATATAATAATTTTTCGGCATATTTTAAATTAGTGTCATACCTAACTGTTGCAGGTATTATTGCATAATAATTGGGTTGTTCTTTTTTACTCATATTATGCACCTCCATATCTTTAAATTTTGCTGAAGGGCAAATTTATAAAGTATGAAAGTGTTTATAAATGAAAAAAGAGACTTTACTTTTATAGTAAAATCTCTGTATTAAAAATTACGTTTAAAGGGACATCCCTTTAAGTAAAAACTTCCGAATTGGTTGCGGAGGGTAGACTCGAACTACCGACCTTTGGGTTATGAGCCCAACGAGCTGCCAACTGCTCCACTCCGCGATGTTTAATTAAATATTGTGCTTTTTTTGTCCCTTTAATGTCCCTTTATAATTTGATTTTTAATAAATTTTATTAAGTTTTAATAAGCTTAAAAGTTTTATTAAAGGTTAGAGCAAAATATATAATTTTCAATGTTTTTAAGTCTTATCAACGGTTTTGAGCTTTAGCTATTCTTCGGTGCTACTCTGTTTATGAGCCCGACGAGCTGCCAACTGCTCCACCCCGCGATATATGAACGAATTTAATTATACAACTTTAAAATGAATCTGTCAACACATTTTAAAAAATTCAATAAAAAATCTTACTATCTCTTTTTTTATAAAAATAACAATTAAGCTTAAACATAAGTCTAAATATTTATATTTTTTTCGACACTAATTGACAAAAAGCAACTTTTTTTATATAGTAAAAATGATAAAAGTAGTAGTTAAAACCATTTTGGAGGTGGTGCATTATGAGGACAGCTTTTCAAGTATACCTACCTGAAGATTTAGGCATAATAGATAATGTATTAACTCATATACAAATTGGTAATAAAAAAAGAGAAGTAGCAACAATTTGGCATACAGGTCGGTATATTTCTATGAATGGAACTGAGTGGAGTAAAATATTCTGCGATGACGATAATCATCAAATTACAGAATATCAAACTTTAAAATCCAGCTCATTTGCATTTCCCATTGAAATATGGGACTTAATAGAAGGTTCTTTCTATTTAACTTTTACTGCTTGGAAAGACGAGAATTTGACCTTCTATCACACAGGAAAATACTTTTTCAGAAAAAGTGACAAATTGATTGTCTCTTGTCAATAGCTAAAAAGGCGTTCATTAATTTAGAACGCCTTTTTCCTATCTCAAAAATCCATTAATAATTTCCTCTTCTGCCTCTTTTTCTGAAAGTCCCAATGTCATCAATTTAATTAATTGTTCTCCTGCTATTTTTCCAATTGCTGCTTCATGAATCAAATTAGCCTCAACATCATTAGCTGTAATCTCTGGAGTCGCTGTGACCTTTGCTTGTTCTTTAATAATTGCATCACATTCACTATGTGCAAAGCATCTGTTGTTTCCATAGATTTTGGATACAAAAAGTTGCTCTGAAGAATCTGTTGCCACTGACCTTGATGTCACATGTGTACTTGCATTTTCTCCATTTAATTGTACGTCAAAGGTAGTTTTAGCAAATTGTTTTCCATGTGTCATAATCTTTTCTGATACAACAAAATTAGTATTGGCTGCTAATTCTCCTTTTGTTTCTCTTATGGTAGAGTCTACTCCTTTTATTTGACTGCTCTCCATTTCTAGGCTGCTTCCTGCTTTTAAATATACTTCTGTCACTGGATTCAAAATTCTCTTTCCATCGCCTTTTCCTTCTCCATAATGTTTCTCAACATATTTGACTTTCGCCCCTTCCTCTAAAAAGAAACGATGAATTCCATCATGCTGTGAATCTTTGTGATGGTCATTATGAATACCGCATCCTGCTACTATAATCACATTAGCATTTTTACCAATATAAAAATCATTATAAACCACATCATTTAATCCACTTTCTGTTATGATAACCGGAATATGAATAAATTCAAATTTTGTATTTTCTTTCACATAAATATCAATTCCCGCTTTATCCTTTTTGGTTATAATATTAACATTTTCAGTAACTTTTCTTTCAATTCCTTGCCCATTTTTTCTAATATTATAGGCTCCTTTTTCCATATTTTCTAAATTAGAAACTTCATTTAAAAGTTCTCTATCTACTTGATTTATCTTATTTTCCATCTCTTCCTCCTCTTTTCAGGAATTCTAGGGACGTCCCTCTATCCCTCTATAACATTCTGTTTTGGCAAATGTTTTCTTTAAAATTTCTTTGCTTTCTCCTATTTCTTGTATTTTTCCACCTTTCATTAGAATGACTTCATCTGCGATGTTTAGAATTCTTTCTTGGTGTGAAATGATTAGGGTTGTTCCTTTGATTAGCTCTCCCATTTTTTCAAATACATCAATTAGATTGCTAAAACTCCATAAGTCTATTCCTGCTTCTGGTTCGTCAAATATGGTTAATTTAGCTCCTCTTAATGCTACGGTTGCAATTTCAATTCTTTTTAACTCTCCTCCTGATAATGAGTTATTTACCTCTCGATCCACATATTCTTTTGCACATAGTCCTACTTTTGATAAGACTTCACAAGCTTCTATTTTAGTCATTTTTTCTTTTCTTGCTGCTATTTTTAGTAAGTCATAGACTGTTATTCCTTTGAATTTTACAGGTTGCTGGAAGGCAAAACTAATACCTAAGTTTGCTCTTTCGTCAATGCTTAACTTTGTTATATCTTTACCATCTAAAATAACTTTTCCAGAGTCTGGTTTTTCGATTCCCATGATAATTTTGACTAAAGTTGATTTTCCAGATCCGTTTGGTCCTGTGATAGCAACAAATTTTCCTATTTCTAATTCTAAATTGATATTGTCTAATATTTTTTTATTATCTCTTTCAAAGCATATATTTTTTAGTTCTAGTAACACTTTTATTCCTCCATTTTCATTTTATTTTTTGCCGCTCTTTGTATGCAATTTCTGCATTTTTCATTATTTTTATCATAAGCACATTCTAGGTCTCCTAAATTCATAATTTGTGTTATGTATTGGTTTAACTTTTTGGCTGTTTGTTCTGATATAGCATGTTTCATAGCAATTGCTTCTTCTTCCGCTTGTTGCTTATCTATATTTAAAATTTCTACTAGAAACATTTTTAAAATGTCTTGCTTTTTTATTACTTCAATAGCATACGCTTCTCCTTCTTTCGTTAGCGTAATATTGCCATATGCTTTATAATTAATGAGTCCTATGTCTTTTAACACATTAATCGCTTTGTTAACACTTGGTTTCGTAATTTCTAGTCGTAATGCGATGTCTGTTACTCTGACTTTTTTATTGTTTTTTTCTAATAGATAGATGGTTTTTAAATATTCTTCTTGCGAGCTAGTTAATTTCATAGTTTTCTCCTTTTGTTAGACTTCGCTAACATTTTAATATAGAAATGTTATTTTGTCAAGTAAAAAATACACTTACAAAATGAAGTGTATTTTTTATAATTTTACTTTTAATTTTGATACCCGCATTCTGGACAAAATTTTGCATTTTTTCCTATCTCTTTTCCACAGTTAGAACAAAATGATTTTTCTGGCTTTGCCTGTCCACATTCTTGGCAAAACTTTCCTGTTACTGGTATCTTACAGTTTGGACAAGTCCATGAAGCATCATTTTTTCCTTGTTCTTGTTGCATTGATTGGGCTGGTTGTGTTTGTTGTTGCCATGGTCCTGCTGCTGCTCCTCCCATCATTCCCCCTGATGCCATATTCATCATGCCAATTCCCATAAATCCATTGGCAGCACCATTTGCATTATTGGCTGCATCTTGAACTGCATTTGCATAAGCTCCTACCAATGTTCCTTGTTGCATATTAGCATTTGAGCTAAGTTCATATTGATCTATTTTCTTTTCAGATTCTTCATCTAAAGTTACAGATTCTACTGCAAATCCTTCTATTTTAATTCCTCTTTTTCGAATTGGCTCATCAAATACTTTTTCATCCATAATTTGTTTAATCTCGTCAGTTTGACTTGGTAATTCTAAAACTGGAATTTTATGTACAGAATTACCTAACTCATTTAATACATTTTGAAAAGAAGCAATGACTTCTGATCTAATTTGCTCTATTAACTCATCCTTTCTATAAATATCAGCTGTTCCCGCAATTTCATTCATAAATGTAGAGGGATCCTCTATTTTAAATGTATATTTTCCAAAGCATTTTACTTCTACTCTTAGTGGTGTTATCGTACCTGTCATTTGATTTGGTATTGGATGTGACCAATCTTGAAATGGTACTGGGTTTGGTGTTCCAAATTTATTTCCAATGATTTCTTTGATGTTAAAGAAAAATACGTATTGTTCTTTGGCACTTGCTCCTTCATAAGTAAAACGTTGCCACATTTCTTTAAATACGGCACCAAATTGTCCTGCAAAAAAGGATGGTGTGCTTGAACTATCAAAAGTATATACCCCTTCTTCTGCCGTCGCATCGATAACCCTTCCATTATCATAAATAATAGCACATTGCCCAGGTCCTACTATAATTGTACTTTTATTTGATATAACACCTGTTGGTGTTGTTACCTTTTTCATTAGTATCTCATTCCCCATGTCATCACATCTTAGTGCTTCTTTCCATTGGTCTTTTAAAGTTCCTCCAATTGCTCCTGTTGCTGCTTTTATTAGTCCCATTTTAATTCCTCCTTTTTCTTCTTTATCTTCTTCCTTCTAATCCTGAAAGTACCCAATCGTGCTCTCCTGTTGTTATAACACTACCACAGTATTCACATTGCCCTGCTGATGTTATTTGTGTTGGTGCACCGCAGTTAGGACAATTAGTTGTACTCATATTACTTTTTCCTTCTTGTGTTTTAACACCAGCTTTTCTCATAAAAGTTAATGTGTATTTCATATATTGGTCTTCTCTTGCATTTCCTTCTATTACTTTCTTTGTTTTTTCTTCTATGATATAATCTCTCATAACAGCATCTAAATCCACTTTTATCGTTTCTTTATCACCATCTTGTGTAAAACTTCTCAAACTTGCCTTTTGTACATTAATTCTTTCTACTATGTTGATTCTTCCTGCCTTTATAAATTCTTGTAATTGCGCTGAATGTGTCTCAAATAGTTCATTTGATTCAAATGGTCTTATGATACTCCATTCTCTTTTTGTCCATGCTGTTTGTAATTTTACAAATACATCTTTCGTCCAATTTAAAAACTTTTCTTCTGAAAACATTGGATCAATTTGTCTTATTTTTTCTCCTACATTTATTTGTTGCGTTGCTTGTGGATTCAATATAGCATCTAAATTGGCTTCCTTTTTAAATTCATTTAATACATCTCCCATTTTGGTAATGTCACTGATATCTTTCACCATACCTTTTTTCTTTCCCCAGAAAAATAGTATCGTTCCTCCACCAATAACAAGAATTATAATTCCTCCAATTGGAATTTCAGAACTTCTAGAAGATGTCGAGGTTCTAGACCTAGAAGTTGAACCATCATATCTCTGTACGCCTCCTACATCAGCAAATACTGGTGTACAACTCAAAATGATACCAAAAATTATTGCGATAGTTAGTATTATTTTTTTCCACGTTTTTTCCTTCATTTGTTTCTCCTTTCCTTCTTCTATTTGATTGGTATATTTTTGTATTTAATATATCCTATTATTCCTGCTATTCCTAATAAAGATATCACTAAAATAATCATTCTTGTTACTCCTGTATTTGGTAACATTTGTTTTGCCACAGTAGGGTCGTTCTTTCCTGCTATTCCTGTATTTCCTTTATTGCCATTAATTTCTTGTCCACCTTGTGTTCCTCCAATAGTTCCATTATTTCCAGAACCATTTGAATTACTACTTCCAATTGGAACTTCTTTTAATCCTGATGGCCATGTTTTATAACCATATACAGTTTTACTGTCACTGTCTTTTGCTTTCATATATAAAATATACAGTCCATCTTCTTTTGGAAGTCTTGCTTTTTCAATTTCTGTATTAAAATATTTATCATTAGAATATTTAATAGCCTCTGTACAAGCTTCCCATCCTGTTATTTTTTCAATATCTTTTGTATTAATATTGAAAACTTCTTCTATTGATGTATTATTTTTCATAGCTTGATTATATTTATTAAGTAAATTTTCGTCTGTTACTTTTATAAATTTATAAAATACATTTTTAATTTGATAAACTGCACCGTTATACTCCGGATAACTACTACTACCCATTCCTCCAATGAAAAAAGTACGACCATTCTCTGTTTCATATAACTCACATGTGTGGTAAGGTGGCAAAGTCAAATCTACTTTTAAAGCATCTACTATATAAGTTCCTGCTTTTGAATCTTTAATATATAGATAAGCTGTATCTGTACTTCTTAATATACTAAAAACGGTTTCTTCTGATACCAATAAATTGATTTTTGCAGTTTTATTCGATTCATTAAAATCATTTAATGGATACCATTTTGTCACCTCTTCTTTGGAATTTGTCTTACCAATTCCCCATTCGTAACCAGCCTCAGCATCTAATGCAATATTACTGATATTAAATTCTATGTTTCCATTGCTTCCTTCTACTACCTTAGTGGCTACAATTCCATCTTTTGTTGTAAATGTTTCTGCTG
Source organism: uncultured Clostridia bacterium (assembly GCA_949077355.1). Classification (GTDB taxonomy): domain Bacteria; phylum Bacillota; class Clostridia; order TANB77; family CAG-508; genus CAG-269. The sequence continues at coordinate 15,440 of CARUQW010000033.1, forward strand.
CTTTTACTTTAGTTGTTATTAACAATACTAGAATAAAAATAATTCCGATTGCTATTATCTTTCTTGTTCTTTTCATAAAAACTCCTCCTTTGTTTTTATATATCTTTCGACATAAAGTTATTCTAATTTTAATTCTTTCGAAATAATTTGTCAATACTATCGAATTATTTTTATTGTTTTTTTATTTCTATTGATTATTTTTCTCTAATTTAATTCATATTATAATAGGATAGAATATGAAAATTATGGAGGTCTTCCATGAATGAAAAAGAACTAAAAACAGAACGAATGAAAAAAATTGGTCAACAAATTTATTTGTCTCGTAAAAATGCTGGTTATACAAGAGAAGTATTAGCTGAAAAAAGTAATATTTCTCCTAATTATTTATATAATATTGAAACTGGAAATAAAGTTCCTAATGTTTTGATTTTTTTGGACATTTGCGAAGCTTTGAATACTCCTACTGGTATTGCCTTGAATCCTGCTCTTAAAAATAGATTCAACTCTTTTGTTGAAGATATTTCTGATGATTTCAATAAATTAACCAATAAAGAAATTGAATTCATAAAGCATTCTGTTCACTTTTTAGCTAATCCTAACAAATAATATTTTAATACTTTACCATTGTTTTGTAAGATTACACAATGGTATTTTATTAAATTGTAATTAAATCCTTTATCTTATTAAATTTAGTTTCACCAATACCACCTACTTCCTTAATCTCTTCTATTTTTGTAAACTTCCCTTTTTCTTTTCGATAATCTAAAATCTTCATTGCTGTTGATGGTCCAATACCTGGCAAAGTTTCTAATTGCGTCTGTGTTGCTATATTAATATTTACTTTTGTATCTTTCTTCTCTGTTTCTTCTTGATTGGTATGGATACCACTCGAAATTGTCACATATTCTTCTTTCTTTTCCTCTTTTTCTTGTTTTGTCGGAATATGTATTTTCATGCCATCTTCTAATTTATACGCTAAATTGATGTCTTCTACACAAGCATCTTCTCTTATTCCCTCTGCTTTTTCTATGGCATCTGAAATTCTGCTATTTATTTTCAGTTCTATTACACCTTCTTTCTTAACAGCTCCTGATACATGAACTAAAATTGTTTCATCACTGAATTCTTCTTTTGTTGTTTCTTCTTGTATTTCTAGATTGTTTTGCAAATTTTCTGTGGTACTATCTTCTTGTGCATATACATAATAGCAAACACATCCTATGATAATAGCTATTATGATACCTAAAATAATTTTTTGTTTTTGCGTTAAATTGTACATCTAAAACCTCCTTATTTTTTTAATTATATTGTAGGCAATCGCTTAAAAATATTTGACTATATAGACCATACACTTTTGGAAATCTTTAAATAAATCTCATTAATATGCAGCTGACGCTTGATTGGAATGAGATAT
>CARUQW010000034.1 GCA_949077355.1 uncultured Clostridia bacterium
TAATAAAAAATGTTGAAGTAATTATTTAACTACCCCAACATTTATTATAGAACCTATTTAAGAAAGAATGTCAAAAATGGCATTCTTTTTTGTTGAGTTTACTTTACAAGTGTAGAAAAATGTTGTATAATAGGAATGTAAACTAGGAGAGAAGATGTGAAAACATCTCTTATTTTATTATAGGAAAGTTCTCCGAACTTCCTATATAAAAAGGAAGGGGAAAGAAAAATGGCAAAAATCGTAGAAGATATTTCAAGAACATTTAACGAGTACTTATTATTACCAAATTTAACAGATGAAAGATGTATACCAAACAATGTATCATTAAAAACACCACTTGTAAAATACAAAAAAGGAGAAGAAGCAAAATATTATGCTAATGTACCAATGGTATCAGCTATTATGCAAGCGGTATCAGGGGAAGAAATGGGAATCGCTTTAGCAAGAGAAGGAGGAGTGGCCTTCATTTATGGTTCACAATCGATTGAATCACAAGCAAAAATGGTAAAACATGTTAAGAAACACAAAGCAGGATTTGTAGTAAGTGATTCTAATGTAAAAACAGGAACATCACTAAGAGAAGTAATTGATTTAATACAAGAAACAGGACATTCAACTGTAATTATCACAGATGATGGAACAGCAAGAGGAAAGTTTGTAGGATTAGTAACAGACAAAGATTATAGAATTTCAAGAGATAATTTTGATGAGCCAATTGACAATTTTATGACACCAAAAGAAAAAGTAGTATGGGCTCATGAAGGAATCAGTTTATCAGAAGCAAATGATAAGATTTGGGAGCATAAAATTGCTTGTTTACCAATTTTAGATGATGAAGAAAGATTAAAATACTTGGTATTTAGAAGAGATTATGAAGAAAGAAAAAATAACCCAAATTCTTTATTAGATGAAAATAAGAGATATATAGTAGGAGCTGGAATTAACACAAGAGATTATGAAGAAAGAATACCAGCATTAGTAGAGGCAGGAGTAGACATGATTTGTATGGATTCTTCTGACGGATATTCTATCTGGCAAAAAAATACAATTGACTTTGTAAGAGAAAAATATGGAGATAATGTAAAAATAGGAGCTGGAAACGTAGTAGATAGAGAAGGATTTATGTACCTAGCCAAAGCAGGGGCAGACTTCATTAAAATTGGTGTAGGAGGAGGATCTATTTGTATCACTCGTGAAACTAAAGGAATTGGACGTGGAAATGCCTCTGCATTAATTGATGTAGCAGCCGCTCGTGATGAATATTTTGAAGAAACAGGAATTTATATTCCTTTATGTATTGATGGTGGAATTGTACATGATTATCATATTACAATTGCATTAGCACTAGGAGCAGATTTTGTTATGATGGGAAGATATTTTGCAAGATTTGACGAAAGCCCAACAAGAGTTATCAAAAAAGGAAATGCTTTTGTAAAAGAATACTGGGGAGAAGGTTCTAATAGAGCTAGAAACTGGCAAAGATATGATATGGGAGGAGCAAAAAAACTTTCTTTTGAAGAAGGTGTTGACTCTTATATTCCTTATGCAGGTAGCTTAAAAGATAATTTGGCAATTACGGTTGCCAAAATTAAATCAACCATGTGTAACTGTGGATGTATTACAATCCCAGAGTTCCATGAAAAGGCAAGACTAACATTAGTGTCTGATATTAGTATTGTAGAAGGTGGAGCACATGATGTTATATTAAAAGAAATCGATAATCAATATAAATAGAAAGAAAAACTCGCAACAAAAAGTTGTGAGTTTTTTTGAAAAGATTGAAAATTAAATAACATAATTTTTAAGAAATTACTTGAATAAAAAAATATAGTATTATATAATTTCAACAAAGAGAAAGGAGAGGAACCAAAGATGGAAAAAAAGAAATGAAAGTAAGTTTGGGAACAGCTATTAGCATCCTAATTATTTTAATAATATTGTTGGTAGGAGGGTTTTTACTATACAAAGATTATACAACAATAGCAGAATTAGAGGACTCAGTCGCAAAACAAAAAATAGAAAATGAAAAAATAAGGGAAAAGAATTTAGAAACAGATAAAAAAGTGGATGAAACAACCCAATCGGTAATACCATCATTATTTACTTCAAAAGCAAAAAAGACAAATACTTCAATTAATGATATAGAATATAGTTTAAGTATAACAGATGATAGTAAAAGTTTTCGAATAAAAGTTACAGATGGAGTACCAACCATAATGACTGTGCTTAAGACAGAACAATTAAAAGAATGTGGGACAGATATTAATGAAATAAAGATAAATGAAAACGAACAAAAAATAAACGGTTTTACGAAAAAAGTAGTAGATGCTTGCACAATTACAGATGAACACCAATTGATAGGGACAACATTTGTATTTTTAATGGAAGATGGAACAATAGAATATTCAAATTTACAAAATATGATTGAGAATATAAGTACACAAGGAGCAATCAAGGAATTAAAAAATATAATAAGATTGCAAAAAGTAGAATTATCAAATCCAGGTTGGGAAGATAGCTCTGCAATAGCAATCGATAAAGATAATAATTATTATGATATATCAGAATATATAAAATAAAAATGAAAGCAGAGAGAATTTTATAAGATTCTCTCTGCTTTTAAGCAACACTTATTATTCTACGGGCTCTGTACTAAACCAATAATAAGTTCCATCTGAGCTCTTTTTAAAAGTATGTTTAAATGTCTGTATTTTGTTTCCTAATTTTTCTTCATATTGTTTAAATAGTTCTTCTTTACTATTACCAGAAACAGTTAGCAAATTACTTATTTTTGTTTTCTTATCAGAAGCTGTATAAATACCTTCTTCTGAAGTACTTTCAGCAATATCATCATAAATATGAATATATTGGTCATATAGATATATTTCATCATCTTTTTGTTCTGCTTTTTTAATTTGAGCTATCGATTGTTCCCAAGGAGTATCTCCTCCACCTTGATAAGAATAACAATCATATACACCATCTTTAAAATCAATTGCTTTCGTGAAATAGATAGGACAATCTTCATGCGTTATACGAATAGAATTTCCGAAAATTTCTTGTGCCTTTTTTTCAACTGTTTCTTGTTTAAATAAGGTGTGAGTAACTTGTATGCCATACTCATCTTTTGTTGTTACTTCATCTGCATCAGTTTCTGAAAGATTTTCAAATATTGTCATTAATTTTAATTGATTACCAATGGTTTCGCCTGTAACTTTTTGACTTTGATAAACTAAATTTTCTTCATAGGCACTATATTTAAGGATATAGTTATATAAATCCTTTACTAAATTACTATTAATATCTAATTCTTTAACTTGTGATATAGTAGTAATATCCTCTGATGTATTAACATTGGATGGAGTGGTAAGAAGTGGTTCATTAGTTGGTAAAGAATTTTCCTTTTCTGTATTAATAGATGGATTCATCTTGTTATAATAATAAAAAACACCTACTATAATTGCAATGAATAAGATAATTAAAAAAATAGCAGTTGTTAATTTCAATTTGATTGGCTCTTTGGTTTCTTTCATTTTTATTCCTCCTCTTTTGTTATTTGATTAATTAATTTATATCACTTGTATGGAAAAAAAGTCAACTTAGGAACAAGAAATTATTTATACTTGATTAAATAGGGAATAAATGATAAAATCAACGCAGAAAACCAAATGCAGAGGAAATTGAAAATGAAAAAAATATTATTCGCAGCCTATTCTTTAGACATAGGAGGAATTGAAAAAGCACTAGTTACACTTGTAAATGAATTACAAAAAAGGAAATATGAGATAACACTTGTATTAGAAAAGAAGCAAGGGATTTTTCTAAAAGAAATAAATCCTAAAATTCATATAATAGAATATTCGCCAAATGAAAGTAGAAATCGACTAAAAAGAAAAATAATAAATGGAATAAAAAGAATAAAATTCATTTTGCAATATAAAAATAAGTTTGACTTTTCCGCTTGTTTTGCAACTTATTCCAACAGTGCATCTTTTGTTAGCCGAACAGCATCAAAAAATAGTTGCCTATGGGGACATGCAGATTATCTAACCTTGTTTGAAAACCAAGAAGAAAAAGTAAAAAGATTTTTTGAAGAAAAAAAGTACAAGCAATTTAAACAGGTTGTATTTGTTTCACAAGAAGGAAAAGAAAGTTTTATTAAAATCTTTCCAGAAATGAAAGAAAAGACAATTGTATGCAATAATCTAATAGATACTCAAAAAATAAAAGAAATGGCAGAAGAGAAAATTGACTTTAAGAAAGACGTATTTACATTTTTAAATGTAGGAAGACATGACGAAAAACAAAAAAAATTGACAAGAATAATAGAAGCAGCGAAACAATTAAAAGAAGAAAATTATCAATTCAAAGTTTTATTCGTAGGAGATGGACCAGACAATACGATGTACAAAGAATTGGTAAAAAAAGAAAGACTAGAAGACGTAATTCTGTTTTTAGGAAAAAAACAAAACCCATATCCCTATTTCAAAATAGCAGATTGTGTTATTCTAAGTTCAGACTATGAAGGCTATCCAGTTGTATTTTTAGAAAGTTTTATACTAAATAAACCAATCATAACAACGAAAGTATCAGACTATAAAGAAGTAGAACAAGGATATGGTATACTAGCTGAAAAAACAGAAAAAGATGTGTATGATAAAATGAAACAAATGCTGGAAGAGGGATTTAAAATACAAAAACAATTTGATAGTAAAAAATATAATGAAGAAATAATAAAAAAAATAGAAAAAATAATTGTCACTTAATCTAATTAATTTTATTAAAAAGTTTATTCTATTTTTTCTTTGAAAGGAAGTTAAATGGCTAAAGTAAGTATAATTGTACCAGTATATAATACAGGAAAATATGTGGAAAAGTGCTTGGATTCTTTAATTCATCAAACTAGAAAGGAATCAATGGAAATTATTGTTATCAATGATGGGTCAACCGATGATTCAGGAGAAATTGTAAAGAATTATCAAGAAAAACATAAAGAAATCCAATACTATGAAAAAGAAAATGAAGGAATTGCTAAGACTAGAAACTTTGGGATAGAAAAAGCAACAGGTGAATATATTCTATTTGTCGATTCCGATGATTATATAGACAAGCAATTAATAGAAAAATTAGAACCATACTTAGACAAAAAGATAGATTTAATTAAATTTAAATTACAAAGAGTGGATGAAACAGGAAAAATATTAGAAAAAGTAGAAGGACCAATTTTTGAAGAAAAGACAGGGGAAGAAGCTTTTAGCACGTTATATAGTCAAGATATTTTGTTAGATTCTCCTTGTGTATATTTGATAAAAAAAGAGCTATTTACCAAAAATTATTTTAAGTTTCAACAAACCTATCACGAAGATTTCGGATTGATACCACTTATCTTATTAGTAGCACAAACTGTTACTTCAACGAATCAATACTTATATAATTATGTACAGGTAGGAAACAGTATAACCAGAAATGAAGATTATCAAAAGACAATTCAAAAAATGAAAGATTGTATAGCACATTATGATAATATGGTTAAAATAATTGAAACATTAAACATAGGAAAAAAAGCAAAAGAAGATATCAAAATCTATTATACCAATGCGATTTTATTAAAATTAAATGAATTACAAGAAAAAGAAAAGGACGAATGGATAAAAGAAATTAAAAAAAGAAAAATGAGTGATAATATTAAAGCTAGAAATGTAAAACAATGCATAAAGAAAATCGTTTTAAAAGTAAATGTAAAATTATATTTGAAAATGAGGTAGAAAAAATGCCAAAAGTAAGTGTAATTGTGCCTATGTACAATGTAGAACAATATGTGGAAAAATGCTTAGAAACACTAGTGAATCAAACATTAAAAGAAATTGAAATTATTGTAGTAAATGATGGGTCAACCGATGAATCTAAAAAAATAGTACAAAAAATAATGAAACAATTTCCTGATAAAATTGTATATAAAGAGAAGGAAAATGGTGGCTTATCAGATGCAAGAAATTATGGGATTCCCTATGCTAAAGGAGAGTATATTGCTTTTTTAGATTCTGATGATTACGTAGAAAAAGACATGTATGAAAAGATGTACCAAATAGCACAAAAAGAAAACAGTGATATGGTAGAATGTGATTTTTATTGGGAATATCCCAATAAAACCAAAAAAGATGTGGGAGAATTGTACCAAGGAAAAAAAGAGATGATTGAAAAGGTAAGGGTAGTTGCTTGGAACAAATTGATAAAAAGAGAGATTTTAGAGAAAGCAAAAGTAGAATTTCCAAAAGGATATCGTTATGAAGATGTAGCATTTACCTATAAACTAATTCCCTATTTAGAAAAAGTATCTTTTTTGAAGGAACCTTGTGTCCATTATATGCAAAGAGAGAACTCCATATCAAATGTACAAAATGAGAGAAATAAAGAAATTTTTGAAGTTTTAGAAGAGGTAATTAGAGATTACCAAGAAAAAGGAATTTATGAAAACTATCAAACAGAATTGGAATACGTTTATGTAAGATATGCTTTTTGCAGTTCCCTTTTAAGAATTGTAAAAATTACAGATGAAACAATAAGGAAAAAATTGTTAAAAGAAACTTGGGAAAAAGTAAATCAGAAATTTCCGAATTGGAAGAAAAATGAAATATTAAAGGCAAGAAAAAGTAGTAAGAACCTCTATTTAAGAAGTATAAACCAATTTACCTATAAAATATATACAGCAATATTTAGGAGAATAAAATGAAAAAAATAGAAAAAAATATACTATGTCTGTTTATTATAATATGTCCCATATTGGATATGATGAGCTTTATTTTTCGAAATGTTTTTCATACCAATGTTTCGCCATCGACCTTTTTAAGACCAATCATACCTATGATAACAATGATTTACTTGTTTTTAAAAAAAGACAAAAAATTTAAAATCAATATTATGGTTATAGGTTGTATTTATCTTGTATATGTTATTTTACATTTATGGGTATTTAGAAATGTCATAACAGAAAGTAGTTATGGTGGCATTATGCATGAAGCACAATATTTAATCAACTATACCTATATGATTATAAATCTAATTTTGTATCTTACTGTTTTTAAAGAGGAAGAAGAAATTGAAAAGTTGTCCCAAAGTGTTTTAATAGCCAATGTTATATATATGATATCGATTTTTATTGCTATCATAACACAAACATCTTCTAGTACTTACATAGAAGGAATGGGATATAAGGGATGGTTTGAATCAGGAAATAGTCTAGGCTCTATTTTAATTTTGTCTTTATTTATTATCTTAAAATATAGTAAAGATAAAAAATATAGAAGAATAGCAATTCCAACGATTTTATTAGAAGGAATTTTCTTAACTACTTTATTGGGGACAAGAGTAGGTCTATTTGGATTTATTTTGGTAATGGCAATTTATATAGCAGTAGAAATCATAATGACATTAAAACAAAAAGGAAAAATAAATAAAAAAGCAATTGTTGGAGGTATTGGCGTAATAGCAACGATTCTATTAGTGATTATTACCATTGGTTCTACCACGCTACAAAGAAGAAAGCATCTACAAGAAATTGAAAAAGACATTGTAGATACAAGCAATCAACAAGAAGCACATGTAACAGGGAGTATCTTAGAAATAAAAGAAAAAATAGAAAATAATACATTAGAAGAAGGTTATATGGACGACGCACAAAAACGATCCATTTTAGATTTATACCATATTGCCAATCAAAAAAAGATTAAAAATAATGACCAACGAATGCAACAATTGATTTATAATATCATGTTATTAAAAAATCAGAGAAATCCTCTTTATATATGGATAGGAAATGGGCATGTCGCTAATTTTAGAGAATTGGTATTAGAGATGGAAATACCAGCATTTTTATTGGATTTTGGTATCCTAGGATTTATGCTATATTTTATACCTTTTATGCTGCTATTTTTATCTGGAATGTATGTTCTAATTAAAAATAGAAAAAAAGTAGACACAGAATATATAATGTATTGGTTGGGAAGTGGATTTACATTTGCATTATCCTTTTTTGCAGGATATACCTTTTTCAATTCTTCTAATATGATGATTATTATTGTTTTAAATACTTTATTAGTAAATAAAATGATTACGATAAAAAAGAAAGAAGGGATACAATGAAAAAGATTTTATTTGGAATAACAAGCTTAACTCTTCGGAGGAGCAGAACGAGTATTAGTAGACCTTGTTAATGAATTATGTGAAAAATATGAAATTACCATATTTACGATTTATGCTAAGGGAGAATTAGAAAATCAGATATCTGAAAAAGTAAAATTAAAAAGCTTATGTGATAAATCCTATTCTGAATTATCAAAATTTCAGAAATATTTTGTGATGCCATTGAAGGTATTATTATGTCAAAAGAGAATTTATCAAAAGAAGATAAAAGAAGATTATGATGCAGAAATAGCATTTTTAGAAGGGCCTATTACTAGATTATTTAGTATCCCCAATAAGCATACTAAAAAAATAGCGTGGATTCATAATGATATTTCTCTTGTGTTTGGAAAAGGAATAAAAGCGAAAATAAAGGAAAAACTAGATAAAAAGATATATAAAAAATATGAAAATTTAATTTTTGTGAGCAAAGATAATTGGGAAAAATTCAAACAAGTATATCCTAATTTATCAAATAAGCAAATGGTTATTTATAATTACATAAACAAAGAAAAAGTAATAGAAAAAGCAGAAGAGAAGCAAAATGAAAAATTTTGTGAAAATACTATTAACTTTGTAACCGTTGCTAGATTAGTAGAACAAAAAGGAATCGAGAGATTGATTAAAGTACATAAAAAATTATTAAATCAGAATTTACCACATCATTTTTATGTGGTAGGAGATGGTCCACTAAAATCCAAATTGGAAGAACAGATAAAAAAAGAAAAGGTTCAAGATAGTTTTTTATTATTGGGAAAAAAAGAAAACCCATATCCATATATAAAAAATGCAGATTATTTTGTTTTACTTTCTCATTTTGAAGGGTATGGAATGGTTTTGGAAGAAGCTAAGATTTTAGGAAAACCAATTATTATTACCAATACAGCAGCAAGAGAAGCGGTAGAAAAATATGAAAATACTACGATTTTAGAAAATAATCAAAATGCCATTCATGAAGGTCTAAAAGAAATCATAGAAAAAGGAAAAGAAAATCAAACACAAAAGAAAGAAGATTATGATAATACAAAAATAATAGAAGAAGTTAAAAATTTACTAGGTTAAGGAGAAGGGAGACTAGTAATGAAAATATCAATCCTAACACCAACTTATAATCGAGCAAAGTTATTAAAGAAACTATATGAAAGTTTAATTGAAAATACGAAATATAATATAGAAATAGAATGGCTTATTATGGATGATGGTTCAACAGATGAAACCAAACAACAAGTGGAAGAATGGTGTAAACAGAAAAAAATAGAAATAAAATATAAGCAACAAGAAAATCAAGGGAAAATGGTGGCAATTAATCATTTGGTTCCACAAGCTACAGGAGATATCTTAATAGATTGCGATTCCGATGATTATTTTACGAAAGATGCTTTCCAAATCCTAAAGGAAGAATGGGAAAAGAATAAAGATAGTAAAGATGTTTACGGAATCTGTTTTCTGAAATATAATACAAAAGGAAAGAACATGGGAAATGAATTCCCAAAAAACAAAACCACTATGTTTGATTTATATTTTAAAGAAGGAGAAACTGGAGAAAAGGCAATTGCTTTTTTTACAAGTGTTAGAAAACAGTATGAACATCAATTAGAAAAGGATGAAAGATTTATTACAGAAGCAAGATTGTATCATAAAATGGACGAAAAGTATCAAATGCTATGTGTTAATAAACCGATTATGATTTGTGAATATCAAGAAGAAGGCTATACGAAAAACATAGTGCAAGAATTTAAAGCTAACCCATATGGATATTATGAATATTTTAAAGAAGTTTTACAAAAAGATTTTAAGGGAGTCAGTTGGAACAAAAGAATATATGCCATAAAGCACTATATTTTGTTTAGTTATTTAACAAAACAATTTCAAAGTAAGCCAATACATGATTGGAGAAATAAGTTGCTTTATTATGCTTTATGGTTTCCAGGAATATTAAAAAGTGTGATTTTTTATAAAATGGAAGAAAAAGCTATTGACAAAAACAAGTTACAATTGTAAACTGGTACTGGGGAGGAAATTATGAAGAAGATAATAATAAGTATTGCGATATTGTTATTAGTATTAACACCATATTCAATGGTAGAGGCAAGAGCTAAGAACAATAATCCGATGTTAAAAGATATCAAAATAAACGAGAAAAGTATAGAACCTGAATTTCAAATGTTTACAACAGAATATGTGCTAACCGTAGGAGAGGAAATAGAAGAAGTAAAAATAGAACCAATTCTAGATGACGAAAATGCAACCGTAGAAGTAAAAGGAGATACAACGTTAAAAACGGGGAGAAATGAATTTGAAATTCAAGTAACAGCAGAAGATGGACAAGCCAAACAATCTTATTATGTATATATTACAAAAGGAGATAGGAAACAAGCCAATGCTAATTTAAAGGAACTAAAAATTGAAAATGTTGAGATGGCACCTAACTTCGATAAAGATATAGTTACTTATGCTTTAGAATATCCAGAAAGTTTAGAACAATTAAAGATAGAAGCAATTCCAGAAGAGGAAGGAACCAAAGTAGAAATCATAGGAAATGAAAACTTAAAGGAAGTAACACAAAACATAGAAATTAAAGTAACAGCCAAAGATAATCAAACCATAAAAACCTATTTTATAACGGCTAAAAAGGCAGGAATAGAAGTGGAAAGTATGAAAGGGACAGAACCAAGACAAGAAGAGTCAGAACCAAAGAGAAATACCAATTCTATATTCTATATGATAACGGTAATAGGAGCAATTGTTATCATTGTAATGATTGGAAAATTGGTAATGGAAAGGAGCAAAAACAAAAATGAAAAATAAATTAACAATGGGAATCATAATTGTTTTATTAGGAATGGCATTTTTACTAGGAGCAGCAAGAGAAGTACAAGCAGTAGATGAAGATGGGAATTTTGTTATTGTAATTGATCCAGGACATGGCGGAAGTGATTCAGGAGCAGTAGCAGGAGGATTACGAGAAGACTATGTTAATTTTGAGATTGCTTATTATTTAAAACAAGAATTAGACCAATACGAAGGAGTATATACCTATTTAACTCGTTATAATACCTGTCCAAGCATTTATGATAGAGTAGAATTTGCCAAAGAACGTAAAGCAGATTTGTTTATTAGTGTTCATAATGATTCAGGAGCTAGTAGTGCAACTGGTACGGCAAGCTGGGTAACACAAGATAATACACAAATTGAATATTATCAAAAAGCAGCAGAAGTTGCCAACCAGATATTGTATCGAATTAGCAATTTAGGACTTCGCAACAATGGTGTAAAAACCAGAAGTGGACAAGCAAATGAATGGTACGATAGTGGTGTGGTGCAAGATTATTATGGTGTCATTCGTTATGCACAAAGAGTAAAAATGCGTTCTCTTTTAGTAGAACATTGTTATATTAGCAATGCCTATGATAGAAATTTTATTAATACAAAAGAAGGAATTATAAAGTTGGCAAAAGCAGATGCACAAGGAATTGTAGAAGCCTATCAATTACGATTAAGAGGACAAGGAACGACACCAGTAAAATCATTAGCAATTGACCCAATTGAATTAAATTTAGAAATGACAGCAGAAGATCCACAACCAGTAGCTTATTTGAATGCGCTATTCAATCCTAGCAATGCATCTAACCAAGAGGCTGATTGGTATTCAACCAATCCGGAAATTGTTAGAATTTATGGAAATAAAATTAGAGGGCTACGAGAAGGTGAGGCGACCATAAAAGCGATTAGTAGAAACAATCAAAGAATGGCTACTTGTAAAGTAATTGTTACCAAACCAAAAGTAGCATTAAAAGATTTGACCGTAGATAAAGAAATGCAGATTGTAGAAATAAATCAAACTGGAGATATTTTAGTAAACTTTAATCCAGAAAATTGCGATGACAAAACTTTATATTGGGAATCTTCTAATCCTGATGTGGTTAGAATTTGGAATGGGCATTTTAGAGGGTTAAAAGAAGGAGAATCAATCATAACAGCAACTTCAAGGGCCAGTGGAAAAAAAGTTAGTTGTAAAGTAATGGTAAAAGACCCGAATAAAGCCTATGTAGAAGATGTTTTGACAGAGCAAGAAGAATATACCATTCAGGTAGATGAGGCAATTGATATAAAATATAGTTATATTCCAAATAATAGTATCAATGCAGAATTTTACTGGGATAGTTCCAATTCAGAAATCATCAGAGTATTTGGAAATCGAGTAAGAGGATTAAAATTAGGAACTGCAGATTTAATAATTAAAACATTAGATGGAACTTTTGAAAAACGAATTAAAGTTACCGTAAAGCCGAAAAGGTAAAAGTGCAAGATGTAATAACAGACCAAGAGGAATATACAATTCAGGTAAATGAAGCAGTTGATGTAAAATATAATTATATGCCAACCAATAGTACAAATGCGGAATTTTATTGGGATAGCTCTAATTCAAATGTGTTAAGAGTGTTTGGAAATCGATTTAGAGGATTAAAACCAGGAACTGCAGATTTGATTATAAAAACATTAGATGGAACCTTTGAAAAACGAATCAAAGTAACCGTAAAAGATGCCGAAAAAACAATGGTAAAAGATGTAATAACAGATAAGGAAGAATATATTATCGGTATGGATGAAGCAATCAATGTTAGTTATACCTATGAACCAAGTAATAGTGTGAATGCAGAATTTTACTGGGATACTTCCAATCCGGAAGTGTTAAGAGTATTTGGAAATCGATTTAGAGGATTAAAAGAAGGAACCGCAGAAGTAATTATTAGAACATTAGATGGAACATTTGAAAAACGAATCAAAGTAATCGTAAAAGATAAGGAAAAAATAAACGTAGAAAATTTGATATTAGACCAAGAAGAATACACCATAAAAGTAGATGAGGCAATGGATATTTCCTATGATTATGAACCAAGTAATGCTACGAATGCAGAATTTTACTGGGATAGTTCTAATCCAGAAGTATTAAGAGTGTTTGGCAATCGATTTAGAGGACTAAAAGAGGGAACCGCGGAAGTTGTAATAACAACATTAGATGGTAAGTATGAAAAAAGAGTAAAAGTTATCGTAACGAAAGAGTAGAGACACCAAACTTAAGGGAAAGAGAAGAAAAATTGGTAAAAATTTTCTTCTCTTTTTTGCATGAAAAAGCTCGTTTTTTGTTGAAAAAAGTAAAAAGTTTTTGTATAATAAATTGAGATGAAGGAGGAAAACAAATGAAAATAGATTTGATAAGAAAAGTTATAAAGATTATGATGATAAGTTGTATGTTTTTATTTATGATTCATATAAATCAAGTAGAAGCATCTTACAGCAGCTATGATATTAATGGAATGGATGCAGGAAGATATCCAGGTTATAAAGAGTTATTACAAAAAACACAAGCACAGCATCCAAACTGGAAAATTAAATTATTTTATACAGGACTTGATTGGAATTATGCTGTTGAAAATGAAAGAACAGGCCATGGTGGCTCTCCAAAAAGCTTAATACAAGATACGTATGACCACTCATGGTTTTGTACAGAAGATATTTGTAAAGACAGAGGATATGACGTATCAGGAAGATGGAGATGTGCCTCCAAACAAGCAATTGAATATATGATGGACCCAAGAAATAGTCTAACAGCTGATTATATTTTTCAATTTCAAGACCTAGGTTCTTCAGAAGGAACAAGAGGTGAAATTGAAAAAATGGTAGAAGGAACATTTATTTCAAGTCCATCTTGCGTATCTGCTATTATGGAAGCAGCACAAACTTATCAGATAAGTCCATTTCATCTTGTTTCTAGAATCACACAAGAACAAGGAACAGCTGGAATTGGAACAATGAATGGATATGTTTATACAACAGAAAGTGGAGAAAGAGTAGTTGTTTATAATTTGTTCAATATTTCAGTAAGTGGCAATGATTCCGAGGCTGGATATTTAGCAGGAGCTAAAGTGGCTTATGAAAATGGATGGTTTACCAGAGAAGCTTCTATCAAAGGTGGCGCTAAATTTTTAAGAGAAAAATACATAGATAAGGGGCAAAGCACATTATATTTCCAAAAATATAATGTAGTGGATAATCAGAATTTATTTGCACATCAATATATGCAAAACATCAGAGCTGCTAATGATGAAGGAAATAGAATATATCAAGCATATAATCGAACAGGAGTATTAAATAGTCATTTTGAATTTACGATTCCAATTTATGAAAATATGCCATATAATGCTTGTCCAAGACCATATAAAATTGAAGTATCTGATATCAAATTCGAAAAAGATATTTATGTTGTTTATGAAGATGAAGCAGTAGACATTCCATATACCATTATACCAAGTAATGCATCTAGCGATAATTTATATTGGTCATCATCAAATGAAGAAGTAATTAGAGTCTTTGGAAATCGATTCAGAGGATTAAAGGATGGAACAGCAGATGTAATTGTAAGAACAACAGATGGTCGTTTTGAAAAAAGAATAAAAATATTTGTAAGAAGTCGCAATAAAAATTATGTAAAAGAAATTAAGACAAATCAGGATTTATACATTATAAATGTAGATGAAGCAATTGATATACCATATACATACACACCAGAAAATAGTGCAAATGCGGAATTCTATTGGGATACATCGAATGCAGAAATTATGAGAGTCTTTGGAAATCGAGTAAGAGGCTTAAAAGAAGGAACTGCTGAGATGATTGTAAATACATTAGACAAAACGGTTGAAAAAAGAATTAAAATAATTGTGAGAGATCCAAATAAAACATATGTACAAGACATACAATTACAAAAACAAGAATATAGCTTAGATATAAATGAAGCAATTGATATACCATATGATTATACCCCTAAAAATGCAGTGAATGCAGAATTTTATTGGGATACCTCTAATTCAGATGTAATTCGAGTATTTGGAAACCGCGTAAGAGGACTAAAAGAAGGTAAGGCAGAAATTATTATTAAGACAGTGGATGGAAGTTTTGAAAAAAGAATTCCAGTAACCGTAAAAGATTATAGCAAAATACAATTAGAGGATATTAAACTAGAAAAAGAAGCTTATACCATTAATCTAGATGAAGCAGTGGATGTAGCATTTTCTTATACACCAGAAGATGTTCGAAATGTAGAAGTGGAATGGATTTCATCTAATCCAGAAATACTAAGAGTATATGGAAACCGCTTTAGAGGCTTAAAAGAAGGAACAGCAGAAGTAATTGTTAGAACATTAGATGGAAGAATTGAAAAAAGAATTAAAGTTACAGTAAATGACCCAAACAAAGTATATGTGCAAGATGTTAAATTGCCAAAAGAAGAATATACATTAGATGTAGATGAAGCAATTGATATACCATATGATTATACACCAACCAATGCAATAAATGCAGAATTCTACTGGGATACAACAAATCCAGAAATTATCCGAGTATTCGGAAACCGAGTAAGAGGATTAAAAGAAGGAAAAGCAGAAATTATTATAACAACATTAGATAAAACTTTTGAAAAACGAGTAAAAGTAACGGTTAAAAAACGTGAAAGTACAGTCAAATATGTAGAAAGTATGCAATTAGACAAAGAACAATATACGGTATATGAAGAGGAAGCAATTGATATTGGTTATAAGTATGCTCCAACAAATGCAGTAAATGCAGAGTTCTACTGGGATACAACAAATCCAGAAATTATCCGAGTTTTTGGCAATCGATTAAGAGGTCTAAAAGCAGGAACGACTGAATTAGTGATTACTACTTTAGATGGAAAATTTGAAAAACGAGTAAAAGTAACGGTTAAAAAACGTGAACCGATAGTTCAATATGTAAAAGATATACAACTAGACCAAGAAGAATATACCGTATATGAAGGGGAAGCAATTGATATCAATTACACAGTTAACCCAACCAATGCAGTGAATGCAGAATTCTACTGGGATACAACAAACCCAGAAATTATCAGAGTCTTTGGAAATCGATTAAGAGGTCTAAAAGCAGGAACAACCGAATTGGTTATTACTACATTGGATGGAAAATTTGAAAAACGAGTAAAAGTAACTGTTTTAGCGAGATAATTAGTAATATAGCAGAGTGTAGAGCTTTGCTATATTTTTTGTGCTTAAAAAAATAAACATAAAGCTTTAAAAATAATGCAAAAGGTCAACTTGTTGACAACATCTTAAATTTTTGATAAAATGCAGTTGTAAATTAGGAAACTATTTTAGAAATAATAGAATAATGTATACTATAATTTAAAATAGTGAACAATACAAAAGAAATAGGAGGAATGGTATGAAAAGTACAAAGAAATGGGAGAAAAGAGAAATGCCTAACAAAGGTATTACATTAATAGCATTAGTAATTACGATTATATTCTCTTATGACGAAAAATTAAAATGTAGTAATAGCAAAGGTTTCC
>CARUQW010000035.1 GCA_949077355.1 uncultured Clostridia bacterium
TACTTTCAATCAAAACTTTTTATTTTGACTTATTTGTTGTATAGCTAATTTTAAAACAGGGAGTTTAAGGAACATCCCTCTAATTCTTTGCTATTTAAATTCGGAACCAGTGGCAAATTAAGAAAATTCATAAAATTACTTGCTAAATTTAAAAATTCATTATATAATACAAATGGTCATGTGCTTAATCTTTGTATGGAGAGAATCCAATAAAGACCTATGAATCTTGTCAGGTCCGGAAGGAAGCAGCAATAAGTAGAAATCTTTATGTGGAATCTTTCCATAGAGAGATTAAGTAAATGACCATTTTAAGTATAAAGGATGTGAAATTATGGGGTACACAGCTCTTTATCGAAAATTTAGGCCATTAACTTTTTCAGAAATGGTTGGCCAAGAACATATTACAAAAACATTAAAAAATCAGATTCTATCTGGTCGAGTTGGACATGCCTACTTATTAAATGGTGGAAGAGGAACAGGAAAGACATCAGCTGCTAAAATACTAGCAAGAGCCATTAACTGTTTAAATCCACAAGATGGAGAACCATGTAATGAATGCGAAATTTGCAAGGGAGCACTTTCCGGTTCATTAACAGATATTGTGGAAATGGATGCGGCATCTAATAATAGTGTGGAAGACATTAGAAGCATTCGTGAAGAAGTAAATTTTTTGCCAACAAAAGCAAAATATAGAGTCTATATCATAGATGAGGTACATATGCTTTCAACAGGAGCTTTTAATGCTTTATTAAAAACATTAGAAGAACCACCTGAACATGTAAAATTTATATTAGCTACCACAGAACCACAAAAATTGCCAGCAACCATTTTATCAAGGTGTCAACGATTTGATTATAAAAGAATTTCAAATGAAGACATTATGAAAAGATTGGAAATTGTATGTAAAGAAAGTAATATAGAGGCTACCCAAGGAGCTTTAGCCATTATAGCCTCTTTAGCAGAAGGTGCCATGAGAGATGCATTATCTGTTTTGGAGAGATGCATTCAAGATGGAGAAAACAAAATTGATGAAGATAAAATAAAAGATTTAGTTGGCATTCCAAAGGTCACTTTTGTAAATGGTATCATTCATGCGATTCTAGAATATGATGTAGATAGTGCATTAGAAAAAGTTGATAACCTTCTAAAAGAGGGAAAAGATATTAACCAATTTGTTTGGGAAATGATAAAATATGTAAAAGATATCTTAGTATACCAAGCAACAAAAAAATTAGAGTTGTATAACGAAGAAGAATTACAACAAATTAAGGAAATTGCTGAAAAAACAGATAAAAATAGATTAGTAGATTTAGTTTATAAACTATCAGAATTAGAAAGTGAAATAAAATGGTCTACTCAAAAAACAATTATGTTCCAAGCAGGAATGATTAAACTATGCAATCAGCAAGCAGAAGCAAATAAAGAGATAGAAGAAAGAGTAGAGAAAATCGAAAAATATCTGAAATCAGGAAAAGGAATGGTTGTAACATCAAACCAATCTAATTATGCAAACAACATAGCACAACCAAGTCAACGTGTTGCGACAAATCCTATACAATCAAAACCAAATGCAACAACAACTTCAACAGCAAGCTCATCAGCTAATAGAAATAGACCACAAGCAACAACCAAAAACTTTTCAAAAAATTCAGAAGAATACTGGCCACAAATTATTAATGACTTAAGACAAAATGGAAAAATTGTTTTATATACAAATTTGATGGGAACAAAAGCAAAAGAAATAAATGATATGACCGTTGGAATTGAATTTCCCAATGGAATGACATCATTTGGAAAAGCTGTATTAGAAAAGCAGGAAAATATTAGAGAAATTTCAAACCTAGTTTCTATGGCATGTGGAAAAGAAATGCAAATAAAATATTTAAATGGTGTCACAGAAAGACATCAAATGACAAATGAAGAAACCTTACAAAACTTTGCGAATCAATCAGACATTCCATTCAATATCATAGAATGATGATTTTGGGGATGCCCTTAGCTGTGCTAAGTGAGCTTACAGATAAGTAATACTTTTAGGTGCGGAGGAAAAAATCATGATGAGCAGTTTTAGGGAGTTAAGTTATTGATAAAAAAGAAGAAATGAATAGGAAGGAGAATGTATTATGGGTAAAAGAGGTGGATTCCCAGGAGGAATGGGAGGATTCGGAGGAATGAATATTAATAATTTGATGAAAGAAGCCAAAAAAATGCAAGCTGATATGGAGAAATCACAAGCAGAATTAGCGACTAAAGAATTTGATGCATCAGCAGGAGGCGGAGCCGTAATGGTAAAAGTTTCTGGAGAAAAAACAATCAAAGAAATTAAAATAAAACCAGAAGTGTTAGACCCAGAAGATGTAGAAATGTTAGAAGATTTAATCTTAACATGTGTAAATGAAGCTTTAAGAAAAGTAGACAGTGAACAAGCAGCACAATTGGGAAAATTTAATATACCAGGACTTATGTAAGATGGCAGGGATTTTAGGGACGTTCCTTAAAGTCCCTGTTTAAATAAATTATATTATATTTTAGTGAAAAACAAACAGGGATTTTAAGGAACGTTCCTAAAATCCCTAAGGAAGGAAAAGAGAGATGTCATTATATTCACCATCCATTGAAAAGTTAATTGAAAGTTTTGAAAGATTGCCAAGTATAGGACATAAAACAGCTGCTAGGCTTGCTTTTCATATTTTAAATAGTTCGGAGGAAGAAACTAATGAGTTTATAACTTCTATTGTAAATGCCAAGAAAAATTTAAAATATTGTAGTAAATGTTATAATATTTCAGATACAGACCCATGTACCATATGTGCAAATCCTAAAAGGGATAATTCTATTATATGCGTGGTAGAAGATGTAAGAGATGTTATAGCAATGGAGAAAACGCATGAATTTAAAGGTGTATACCATGTTTTGCATGGTTCGATTTCTCCTATGAATGGCATTGGACCAGATGATATAAAAATAAGAGAGTTGTTAGCAAGAATTATGGAAGGACAAGTAAAAGAAGTAATATTAGCTACCAATCCTAGAGTAGAAGGAGAAGCAACTGCTATGTATTTATCTAAGTTGATAAAACCATTAGGAGGAATTACAGTAACTAGAATAGCACATGGAATTCCAGTTGGTGGAGATTTAGAATATACAGATGAAATTACATTAACAAAAGCTCTAGAGGGAAGGCGAGAATTGTAAAAGAAGCACAATCGAGAAAGGTGCTTCTTTGTTGTTTCTTATAGGTTATTTAAGTAAAATATCACAAATATTTTTAGTTGAATTAGGATGACCAATTAAAACAGTATTAGTTTTCATAGTATTTAACTTCTCAGGATTAGAAAATAAACTCTGAAGAATAGCAATAACATCGTCATTTTTTCGAATCCAAATACCAACTCCTTTATTTTCTAAAAATTCAGCGTTTTCTTCTTCTTGTCCAGGAATTGGATTAATAATGAGCATTGGTAGGCCAGAAGCTAAACTTTCTGTTGTTGTCATGCCACCTGGTTTGGTCACAACTAAATCACAAATGCTCATTAATTCAGGTACTTGATTGGTGAAACTAAGAACTTTTACACGATTGGTGGCTTTGTTTTTCTTAACAATTTCTTCAAATTTAATTTTCATTTTTTCATTTTTTCCACTAATGGCAATGATTTGCATATTTGTGGAAGATTGAATTAGATGTTCGAAGATTTCAAAGGTTCTTGATTTTCCCAAGCCAAATTCTCCACCACCAAAAAATAGTATATTTTTTTTATTATCCTCTAGATGATACTGAGATAAAATTTCTTTTCTATCATATTTTTGTAAAAATCGTTTGGATAATGGAATTCCTGTTACAAAAATTTTATCCTCACGAATCTTTTTAGAAATCAAGTAATCTTTCATTTTATCATTTGCAACAAAAAAATAATCTGTATAATCACTTCCTACAAGCCATTGGTCATGTGGTGCAAAATCCGTCATAATGGTTGCAATTTTTGCTGTGATTTTCCCTTTTCTTTTTAAATAACTGCACATTTGACTACTAAACGGGTGAGTAGAAATAATTAAATCAGGTTTTTTTTCACGTAACAATTTTAGCAACTTAATAGCCATAATTTTGTTGGATCTAGTAGAAAGGTGAGCCAAAGGACCTTTTTGCGAATCATTATAAATTCTTCCCCAAACCCAAGGTGCTTTTTTGGCAGCTTCGCGATAAGCAGCAGTTGAAACTTTTTCTACCGTTTTATTTACATATTTCATACAATCAATTAATTCAATTGTATTATTTTCATAATTATTTGAGATGCATTCATAAATCGATTTAGCGGCATTTAAATGGCCTCCTCCATAAGAAGCATAAAAAATTAAAATATTTTTCATATCCTAAAGAATCTCCTTTAATTTTTTCTCATTTTATCATAAAAAAAATAAAATTTCAAAAAATGGAATATTTTTTTTATAAAAATACAAAATAATAGAAAGAATAAAAAGGAAAAGGTGATTTTTTGAAAAACATAATAAAATTAATTGGAATGATTTTTATACTGATAATATTTATCTTATCTATTTTGTTTATAAAAAATGATATAAACGAAGAAAATGTAAGTTATGCTGCCTCATCAGGAACATCAGATATACAACTAATGGCAAGAGCGATTAATGGAGAAGCAAGAGGTGAACCTTATGAGGGACAAGTAGCTGTTGGAGCAGTTATTTTAAACCGCGTAAAAAGTTCTCAATTTCCCAATAGTATAGCAGGTGTAATTTATCAATCAGGAGCTTTTACAGCGGTGGCAGATGGACAAATTAATGCCCCAATTAGTGAAGGGTCAACTGTATACAAAGCAGCACAAGACGCTAAAAATGGTTGGGATCCAACAGGAGGATGTATTTATTACTTTAACCCATCAACAGCAACTAACAAATGGATTTGGTCTCGCCCATTAGTAAAAACAATTGGTAAACATCGTTTTTGCAAATGATTTTGGGGATGACCTTAGCTGTGCGAACGTTAAGTGAGCTTACAGATAAGTAATGCCTGTAGGTGCGGAGGAAAAAATCATGGTGTTAGGATATCGAGCTAAATATTAGCAGGATTAAAAAGGAGAGAATTGTTATGAATAAATTACAAGATTGGAAAGAAAGATTAAAAAAAGGCCACATGTTAAGTGTTATTTGTGTATTATTAATTGTAGTGGCAGCTTTGGGAATTATATTGTATCAAAAACAGAGGGAATATAGACAAGCTTCTGAAAATAGCTATAATATGGCTTTTTATGAATTAGTTGATTATGTACAAAATGTGGAAGCTTATTTAGCGAAATCTTTAATTTCATCCACTTCAGAGCATGGGGCAGAAACTTTGACTCATTTATGGAGAGAAGCAAACTTAGCGCAGAGTTATTTAGCACAACTACCAATTGAAAGTCAAGAATTGGAGAACACAGAGAAATTTTTAAACCAGGTAAGTGACTATAGTTATTCTTTATCTAGAAAAAATATTTATAATGAAGATTTAACAGAAGAAGATTTAAGGAATTTGAAGGAGTTGCATTCTTATAGTGTAGAATTAGAGAATACTTTAAATCAGTTGTCAGACGATTTAAATACAGGCAGATTTTCTTGGGGAGAATTAACCAAAAAAGGAACGATTGCTTTTGCACAACAAGTAGATAATATATCAAAAGAAAGTTTTAGCAATTTAGAGGAAAATTTTCATGAATATTCTGGGTTAATTTATGATGGGGCTTTTTCAGAGCATTTAACGAATCATGAGAAAAAAGGATTAACAGGAGATGATATTGAGGAAGAAAAAGCAAAACAAATAGCAGAAGACTTTATAGGGAAAGACAAAATTAAAGAAATTTCTAATTTAGGATTTTCAGAAAATGCGACGATTCCAGTTTATGATTTTTCTATTACAAATCATAATAATGAGACGATCAATCTATCCATTGCTAAAAAAGGTGGGCATATTGTTTATATGAATAGTAATAGAACGGTAAATTCAGAAATTATTTCGCAGGAAGAAGCGGATAGCAAAGGAAAAGAATATTTAGAATCAAAAGGTTTCAAAAATATGAAGGAAACTTATTATTTAAAACAAGAAGGAATTGTTACCATTAACTATGCAGCGACACAAGATGAAGTGGTTATGTATCCAGATTTAATTAAAGTAAAGGTGGCTTTAGATAATGGTGAAGTTTTAGGAATTGAAACAACAGGATATTTAAACAATCATACACAAAGAGATATAGCACATATTAAAATTACAAAGGAAGAAGCAAAAAAATCATTAAATAGAAATTTGGAAATTGAAAGTGAAGAATTAGCTGTTATTCCAACAGAATGGCAAAGTGAAATTTTATGTTATGAATTTAAAGGAAAAGTAGAAGATAGAGAATTTTTAGTATATATTAATACTGAAAATGGTAGGGAAGAAGATATTTTAATGATTACTAATACACCAAATGGTACTTTGACAATGTAATGAAAAAGTGTTATAATAGTTACCATAAAGTAACAAAGTAAACAGAGTTCTCAAGAAAATTTCGAGGAGGAGAAAAATGTTAGAAGAAATGAAAAAAGCTTTTAAAAAGGACAAGCGGTATTTTTCAAAAAGAGAGTTGAAAAGACAATTAAATTTGTTGAATTGGATTGTCTGGTTAAACTATTGTCTGGCAGTAGGTGTAACATCGGTTCTTTGCGTCACATTGGCTATGTACCATAAATTGGATGATACAATCGGCATGATAGTACTTGTTCTATGGAGTCTATTTGTAATAGTGCTTGGAGCACTGTGCGTTGATAGAACGGAACAAATCAACAAAAGACTTAAAAATTTATAACACAGCTATTTATTTCTACAAAACATTAAAAGAGGGCAGGCGTTGTGACTGTCCTCTTTTAAAAATTATTTTAATGTCTTTTATACGTATCTTTTGATAATAGTTGTTTATCGATAACTTTGCCATCACGTTTTAAAATTTTGTAAGCTTCTGAGTAGATTGCGGTAGAAGTTCTACCAGTTTCATAAGAAGAAATTTGAACTTCACAATCATTTTCTTGTCGCATACCAAAAATACGGAAATTAGCAACTCCACCAGAAACAGAGCAAACCAATTTAATTGGGTAATCTCTGTTATTTTTAAATTGAAAATCAATCGCTCCATAAACAACAGTAGCATCTCTACTAGCAGTAACATAGGAAGGAACAAATTGATGATTCGTTCGCTGTGTTACTTCTAAATTAGCATAAACAACCGCATTGTATAAAGTGGAAGTAATCTGGCAAATACCACCACCAAGACCATCCTCTACTCTACCTTGTACGTAAATAGGAGCTTCTTTATAGCCAGCAGCAATGGTTCTAGCACCAACTACTTTATTATAAGAAAAAGTTTCGCCTGGCATTAAGACAGTTCCATTTATTTTATTAGCAGCAAGAATCAGATTGGTTGTTCTATTGCGATTGCTAGCAGCATAATTGGTAGAAAAAGTAGATAATAAATCTGGAAAAGCTTCTGTACCAATCATATTAGTAGTAACACGTGGATAAATAACATTTAATGGAATGGTATATTCTTCTTTTGGTTCAGAAGAAATCATAGCTTTTACTTCCTCTAAAGAAATTTTAAAGTCGATTCCATTTTCAGAAGGATGTATTTCAAATGGATCTTTGGTATAGTAAGCGTCTACGGGGTCTTTGCGAACTTCATTATAAATTTGTTCTACATTGATTTCATCAGGTTGTTTTGGTTTTACAGCAATTTCAATGGGAGTATTTAAAGCAGAAAAATTAGAAATAGAATTTTTAATGGCTTCTAAAGTAGCATTAACATCTACTACATTTCCTTCTTTTCCAGCTGTAATAATTAATTCATTACCCTCTATATAATAACTGCTTTGCACAACTGCATCTGGCAATTGTGGTGAAATGTCTTCTAAATTTTTAGTTAATAATTGTTTATCAAATGTAACTTTAGGCTCGATGTTTACACTTCCAAACATCATAGATAGTACTTGTAAGTTATTTTCGAAAATATTGCCTTCCCTTCCGATTTTAAAAGCGGAATTTGTTGCAGCTTTTGTATCAAAAGCAATATCCATTTGAGCAAGAGAAATGGTTGTTTCAAAGTCACCATGTTTTAATTTTATTTCTTCTGGTAATTTATCTTTTAAATCATTATCTAATCGGTATTTGGCGTCTGAAGCACTTAAGCCTGAAACATCAATTCCTTTGATATGTACACCAGAGATAATATTGGTATTAAAAGTGTTATAAATTGTAAATATGGCAAATATTACTAATAAAATACTAATGAAAAGAATGATGATTAATGTAAAAATAGATAAAATACTAGTTGATTTTTTTTCTATTGGACGAAAAGTTGGATTTTGTGTATTTTGAATGTTTTCATCCACTTCTTTTTCTAAGAGATTATTCTTATTGCTCATTTTAATTCTCCTTGTAAATAAGTATCTAATTTATTATATCATATTTTGATAAAAAAAGTGTAAAAAACGAAAAAAATGTCAAAATAAAATTTAAAAAATTGTTTATACTATAATTATAAAACTTTAATTTAAGTTTTATGATAAAAATCTTTTATTGATTTCATTTAGGAGGATGTTATGTCTAGAAATAGTAAATTAATATCTGAAAATTTAAGAGAAGAAATAGCAAAGGAATTAGGTGTGTATGACCAAGTAAAACATGATGGAGGAAGTTGGGCAAATGTTTCATCAAAACAATGTGGTAATATTGTAACAAAGGCGATTGAAATAGCCAACAGAAGTGTAGAAAATAAATAGTTTTGTTATTTTTTTGAAACCAGGGAATGGAATAAAACATTTCCTGGTTTTCAAATTGTATTTATTAGTTGCAAAAAAAACAAACTTAGCATATAATTTAGCAAAAGTAAAAATGAGGTGGAATAAAATTGAAAAACTTAACCATAAAACAAATCATAAAAGCAACCAAGGGAAAACTCATACAAGGAAATCCAGAACATATCTGTAAAAACTTTTCCAAAGACACAAGAACCATTCAAAAAGGAGATACTTACATAGCCATTAAAGGAGAAAACTTTAATGGTAATCTATTTTGGAAACAAGCTTTAGAAAAAGGAGCAGATACGGTTATTGTATCTGAGATTTCAGAGGAAGAAAAAGAATTAGAAAAATATGCTGACAAAAATATTATTCAAGTAGAAGACACATTAGACGCATTATATGAAATAGCCAAACAAAAAAGAAGTTTATATCAAATACCAGTAATAGCAATAACAGGAAGTGTAGGAAAAACAAGTACAAAAGATATCGTAGCTAATGTTGTATCACAGAAATACAAAACATTAAAAACAATGGGAAATAATAACAATAATATTGGGTTGCCATTTACGATATTAAAATTACAAGAGGAAGAAGCAATGGTATTAGAAATGGGAATGAATCATTTTGGGGAAATTAGTTTACTAACTAATATTGCTAAACCTGATATATGTATCATTACCAATATAGGAACATCTCATATAGGAAATTTAGGTTCCAGAGAAAACATATTAAAAGCGAAATTAGAAATATTAGAAGGGACTGATAATCCAACCATTATTGTAAATAATGATAATGATTTACTACATAAATGGCAGGAAGAGAACAAAAACGAAAAAAATATTTTTACCTATGGAATGCAAGAGAAAAGTAATCTGAATGCCAAAGATATAAAATTAAAAGGAGATAGTAGCGAATTTACTTGTACCATTAACAATCAAAATATAAAAATGACCATACCAGTAGGAGGAGAACATTTTATTTTAAATGCTTTGTGTGCAGTGAGTGTTGGAAAGATATTAGGTATGGAAGCGGATAAAATAGTAGCTGGAATTGAAAATTTCCAATTGACGAAAAAAAGAATGGATATAACGGAATTAGAAAATGGTATTAAAATTATTAATGACGCCTATAATGCTAGTTTGGAATCGATGCAAGCAAGCTTAAAATATTTATCAGAGTTTAAAAGTAACAGAAAAATTGCAGTATTAGGAGATATGTTGGAACTAGGAGAATATACACAAAAGTTGCATGAACAAGTAGGAGACGCAGTAAAGCAAAACGGCGTGGATATTTTAATAACAAGTGGAAAAAGTGCAAAATACATAGGAGAAGAAGCAAAAAAATTAGGCATGCCATCTACAAAAGTTTATCATTATGAAAGAAAAGAAGAAATAATAGAAAAATTGAAAAAAATAATAAAAGCAAAGGATGTTATTTTATTCAAAGCATCAAATGGAATGAAATTTTTTGAACTAGCAGAAGAAATACAAAAAAGTTTATAAGAGAGGTGTTTAAAAAATATGCAAAAAGAGAAATTAGGAGTTATTTTTGGAGGAATGTCAACAGAAAATGAGGTGTCGGTAAAATCGGCTAAATCGATTTTAAGACATTTAGATACAGAAAAATACGAGATATTTCCAATTTATATTGAAAAAGATGGAACTTGGTACGAATATGAGAAAAAACAGGAAATATCTAATATCATAGATTATTTACAAAAGCTAGATATATTATTTCCTGTATTACATGGTTTATATGGGGAAGATGGAACCATTCAAGGATTATTTGAATTATTAAAAAAACCTTATGTAGGGTGTGGGGTTTTAGCATCTAGTGTAGGAATGGATAAGGTTTATACAAAAATTATTTTTGAAAAAGCAGGTTTAAAACAAGCAAAATACCAATATATTAAAAAGAATAAGGAAGGCTATATTTATGTAGACCAATCTTTCCAAGAAGAAATTTTAAAACTAGAAGAAGTAGTATCAAAAATTGTCAAAAATTTAAAATTCCCGATGTTTGTAAAACCATCTAATTCTGGTTCTAGCGTGGGAGTTAACAAAGTGAATAACGAAGCAGAGTTGAAAAAATACATAGAGTGTGCGGCCGAATTCGATAGCAAAATCTTAATTGAAGAAGGAATTCAGGGAAGAGAAATAGAATGTGCAGTACTAGGAAATGAAGAAGTAATTGCTTCTTGTGTAGGAGAAGTAAAATCAGCAGAAGAATTTTATAGTTACGACGCTAAATACAAAAATCAAGAATCTAGAACAGACATCCCAGCTAACATTCCAAAAGAAATAGCAGAGGAAATTCGAAAACAAGCAGTAAAAGCATTTAAAGCAATTGATGGAAAAGGATTAGCAAGGGTTGACTTTTTTGTCGAAAATGAGACCAACCAAATTTATATCAATGAAATTAATACTTTACCAGGCTTTACTAATATTAGTATGTATCCAAAATTATTTGAGGCAAGTGGGATTACTTATCAACAATTGTTGAATAAATTGATAGAATTAAGTGATTAATGGTTAGTTTTGGGACTGTCCCAAAACTAACCATTTGATGACTTAAAATTAATAAATTTTGAAAAAACAAATTTATAAAAATAGAGATAAAGATGCAGAAAGATGGCCAAAATCAAAGGAATCATACAAATAAATTTATTGTTAGGATGGGAGAAGAAATGTCTTTAATAAGTGTAAATAATTTAACTTTTGGATATGATGGAAGTTATAACAATATATTTGAAGATGTATCATTTAATATAGATACTGATTGGAAATTAGGTTTAATAGGTAGAAATGGTAAAGGAAAAACTACATTTTTAAACTTATTACAAGGAAAATATGAATATAAAGGCACAATATCCAAAAATGTTGAGGTTGATTATTTTCCATTTGAAGTAACAAATAAAAATAGAATTTCAATAGAGATAGTAAATGAAATTGCTCCTAATGTTGCAGATTGGGAAATGATAAAGGAATTAAACTTGCTTCATACGGATATAGAAATATTATATAGAAACTTTAATTTATTAAGTGGTGGAGAGCAAATAAAGATACTTTTAGTAAGCCTATTTTTAAAAGGAAACAATTTTTTACTTATAGATGAGCCTACAAATCATTTAGATATTGAAACAAGAAATAATTTAGTTAATTATTTAGAAAAGAAAAAGGGATTCATATTAGTATCTCACGATAGAAATTTTTTAGACAGAGTTGTAAATCATATAATTGCTATAAATAATACTAATATTGAAATTGGACAAGGTAATTTTTCATCTTGGAAAGAAAATAAGGATAGACAAGATAATTTTGAAATAATGCAAAATGAAAAGTTACAAAAAGAGATAAATAGACTTGAAATTGCCTCCAAAAATTCTGCAAAATGGTCAGCTAAAGCAGAAAAGGCAAAAAGTAAAAAATACAATTCAGAAACTACAATAGACAAAGGATATGTAGGACATAAGGCTTCTAAAATGATGAAAAGTTCGAAAGTTATGGAACAAAGAACAAAAAAAGCAATCGATGAAAAAGCTAATTTATTAAGCAATATAGATAGAAATGAAGATTTAAAAATCATTCCTTTAAAAAGTAATAAAAAAGCGTTAGTCTTAGTAAATAAATTGCAGATAAAGTACAATAAACAATTAATATTCAAACCTATCTCCTTTGAAGTGAACAATGGAGATAGAATTGCGATAATTGGTAAAAATGGAATTGGAAAGTCAAGCATACTAAAACTTATTATAGGAAAGGAAATACAATATATGGGAGAATTTAAAAAAGCAAATGATTTGAAAATATCTTATGTATCACAAAGTACAGAAGATTTAAAAGGAAATTTAAAAACTTTTGCACAAGATTATAGAATAGATGAAGGCATCTTCAAAGCAATGTTGATAAAGATGGGGTTATCAAAATCAGATTTTGATACTAATATACAAGATATGAGTGAAGGTCAAAAGAAAAAGGTTTTAATTGCAAAAAGCATATCAGAACAGCTAATATTTATGTATGGGATGAACCTTTGAATTATATTGATATATTAACAAGAATACAAATAGAAGATACTATTTTAAATTACAAACCTACTCTTATTTTTGTAGAACATGATGAAACATTTACGAAAAAGGTGGCAACAAAAATTATAAATTTAGAAAGATAGATGTGCGATAACTTACCAGTTTTTTATAGAAAAGAGAAAAGTAGGCAATTCGCTATTTGTGGGGTGTTATTTTTTTATATAAAATGTTATCTTTTTTATGAAAGGAGTAAAGAATTATGGATGTAAAAAAGATAGGAGAATTTATTGCTTATAATCGTAAAAATAAAAAATTAACACAGGAACAATTGGGAGAAAAGTTAGGAGTTAGTAATAAAACAATATCTCGATGGGAAAACGGAAATTATATGCCAGATTTATCATTATTAAAGCCTTTAAGTGAAGAATTAGGGATTACTTTAAATGAATTATTAAGTGGAGAAAAAATTGAAAGCGAAAAAGTAATAGAACAAGCAGAAACAAGTTTGATAAATACAATAGATTACTCAAAGCAAAGATTAGAAAAAGAACATAATAAAATATCAATATGGATAATAATTATAGGAATTATTAGTAGTATTGCAGCATTAACAATTTTTGAAGCAGAAAGTAGTTGGAGTTCTATTTATTCAATAATAGGAATGATTATATTTATAATTGGATTATTTAGAATAATAAAAATAAAATCATTATTAAAAAGAATTGGTGTTTCTATTATAATATTCATTGGAATATTTAGTATATTTTATCTATTTGATTATATTGGAGTGGTATCTCGAAAAAGACCACCAATTTATCGTTATATAACAAAAACGGAATTTAGAGAATCTAAAATAATAACGTATAATAACTTGTTTTATAATGTATATAGAATAAATGCAGATACATTCAATGAATATTATATTATAGATAACAAAAAAGAATATACCAGTGATACAATACCAATTTCTCCATTTAATCGAACAATAAGTGGGATAAATAATATTATAAAATATAAAAACAAGTATGTAGGAGATAACAGTAATTTGGGAAATTTACTGCACGATTTACCACTTTCAGAATATGGATTAACATTTAAAATAGATTCTAAAAAATATGGTGTAATAATAAATTATAATACAACGGATTGGTACAAAAACGATAACCTATATATTGAAAAAAGTTTGATATATAATTCTGCATCTATCTTTTTACTAATAGATAATGTGGAATATATTAAATATAATTTTAGTGGAAGTTCATATACAATTACAAGAGAACAATTCGAAAAGGATTATCCAAATTATTCAGAAATCAAAATAAATACGGTAAATAAAGATAAATTTAATCAATATGTTGAACAGAAAATGAATGATTATGAGTTTATAGAAAAGCAATTTAATTTATTATTTAATTAAATATAATATGGCTTGTTATTAACTGAAGGTGGACTTTTTAGGTTATGTATGATATAATGATTGAGAAACTGAAGGTCGGATAAGCTGAAAGGAGAAAAACATGAACAAAAGGAAAATTCGTTTTGTTTATCGGTTATTTCTAATGGCAAGTTTATCATCAGGAATTATACTTACTTTAAAAAATACAACTTTTCCAAAGTATTTGTTGTCTTATTATACAACACAAAGTAATATCTTTTGTTTTCTTGTGTATCTTTTTTTCCTAATAGCAGATATTATTGGATATAATTATCAAATCAAAAAATGGTATCCTTTTTTAAAAGGAGCTGTTATGATAACCATTTCTGTAACAGCTATTATTTATTTAGGAGTATTAGTACCAAATGATTTGCCAATGTATACGGTGTCTTTTCGTGGTATTACTGGTAAGAAAATTGGTAATCTTTTGGTTCATGCGGTATCACCAGCATTGATTATAGGGGATTATTATTTTGATGAAAAAGGAAGATTTAAGTGTTGGTATCCATTTGTATGGCTGTTATTTCCTATTCTATATCTGTTTTTTGTCTATTCGGGCAAAGGCAAATTTTATAGTATTGGAGGCTCAAGAGAATTTGCTTATTTCTTTTTAGATTATAAGTTGATTGGTCTAAAAGCAGTTTGTTTGTGGATAATAGCGATTGCAATTGGTATGGTTGTATTAGGGTATGTTCTAGTAATTCTTGATAAGAAATTTGCAGAAAAATTGTGAATGTGGCAGAGTGTAAAAACTTTGCTATATTTTTTTGTGCTGTGATAGACGTCAGAGTCCTTATCAACAAACATAAAACAACTAAAATAGTGCAAAAAGTTAACTTATTGATATTTGTTAACAATATCCTTGCTTTTTGATAAAAGGCAGTTGTAAATTGGAAAACTATTTTAAAAACCAGTAGAACATTGAAAATAGAATATATTTGTTGAAGAAAAAATGAATACTATATTTTAAAATAGTGAATAATGGTCAAAGAAAAAATAAAGAAACAAACAAAAGAAATAGGAGGAAAAGTATGGAAAGTATAACAAAATTAAGAAAAAAGAAGATGACTAACAGAGGTATTACTTTAATTGCACTAGTAATAACCATTATTGTATTGCTAATTCTAGCAGGAGTAAGTATAGTAACGTTAACAGGCCAAAATGGAGTACTAACGAGAGCAAGTACAGCACAAAAAGATACAGAAATTGAAAGTGCAAAGGAACAAGCCAAAGTTGATATAGCAGCTTGGATTGCTGATAAATTAGAAAATGGAGAAAAGGCAGAATTAAACGATAGTATTATAAAAACAATCCTAACAGGAAAAAATTATGTAAGTACAGAAGAAGGACAACCAGGGGATAGTAGTTTTAAGACAAAGGAAAATGGATATGAGATTCCTTATTCTGATTTATATAATAAGACGACAACAGGAAGTAATCCACCAATTCCAGATGGATTTTACCCAGTAGGAGGAACAGTTGAAGAAGGTTTTGTAATTTCTGATGTCAAAGGAGATGACATGGATAATACAAAACATGGAAATCAATTTGTGTGGGTACCAGTGCCTAATATTAGTGATTTTCA
>CARUQW010000036.1 GCA_949077355.1 uncultured Clostridia bacterium
AAATTAGCTTGAACGATAAACTTTTTATTTTGACTTATTTGTTGTAAAATTATATTTTATAAAAAAGAGGGATTTTAAGGAACATCCCTCTAATCCCTTTTAAATTTATAATCTTTCAAATCAGTTATTTCTTTTGAAGTTGTTCCTTCTTCAATTACATTTTCAATTGGAAAATCTAAATCAATCGTTGTCTGATATTCTTTTCCTTCTTCTAATTTAATAATTAATTCAAATGTAATTTTAATTTGCAAATCCTCTTCTGTCACACCAATTTTCTTTAACAAATCTTTATGATTAATTTCCTCTTCATTTGAAGTATATTCTGCCAAAAGATTAGCACATCGGAAAGCAACTAATCCTCCTTGATTCGAAATCTTCAACTGGTTCAAATTAGTTTCTACTCCTCCTGTGTATACTAGACTAGAAACAACATTTTCTTTTTTTGTCTTAAAAATTTGCTTTTCACCTTGTTCATCTGGCTTATATATGTTTATCTTATCTTTTTGTTTTGCCTCTATTTGAATATTATCAATTACAATTTCTTTTATCACTTCTGTCTTCCCATAATTTTCATTTTTGTTAATATACAAATACACATCATTATTTTGGCATACATCAAAAGCCCATCTAGTATCAATTGCCTCTTTATCCATTCCCTCTGAAGAACTAATAATTGCTATCTTAGATAATTTAAATGGCATATTCGTCTCTCCTTCGACGTGATAACGCAAAACAACAACACCTAATACAAATAAAATTACCGCAATCATCAAAATTACTACAACTATATGAAAATATTTTTTATTGGTTATCATTTTTCCTCCTATGTGCAATTGGGGACGTTTCCTTTTTCACATTTTAAATTTATAAACATTAGCTTATCGATTCGATTTCTTGATTTCTCTTAATTTTTTAAAAAATTCTTTTAACTCTTTTTCGCATTCTTCTTTTTTAATTCCGGTCTCTATTTCTACTTTATGATTAAATGGATAGTCTTGTAATAAATTTAAAACCGACCCACAGGCTCCCGTTTTAGCATCCATTGCTCCTATATATACTTTTTTAATTCTAGCTTGTATCATGGCTCCTGCACACATCGAACACGGCTCTAAAGTAACATACATTTCACAGTCTAATAGGCGCCAAGCTTCTAATTTTTTACTTGCTTTTTGAATTGCCATAATTTCTGCATGTTTTGTCGTATCGGTTTTGGTTTCTTTTTGATTATGGGCCCTTGCAATGATTTTTCCATCTTTTACAATAACACATCCTACTGGCACTTCTAGCTTTTGAGTCGCTTTTCTTGCTTCTTTTAGTGCTTCTTTCATGAATCTTTCTTTTTCTTGCATAATTTTCTTCCTTTTTCGTTCTTGTTATCTGCATTGTATCATATTTAAACATACTTGACAACTAAAAGATTTATTGATATAAAAAACCGATGATTATTTTTTATCATCGATTTTAAATCTTTAATCACTTAATTGATATTTTGATATCCAATATCCGGTTAATTGTTTTTCGTTATTATCACCCCATGTAAAAGCTTCTGGTATTTGATATCCACTTTTTGTTTCTGTACCTATACCATCAATAAATTTAACATTTGTTCTTTGATCTACAGTATTTAAACTATATTGATATCTTGGTATCCATACAAAATAATTTTTAAATGTTTCTCCTGTTATCTGTCCATTTTGTACTTTTCCATCAGTTACTACAATATTTGCCCATTTCCTTGTACTATAATTATACCAATTTTCTGGTATATTTCTTCCATCATTTTTAATATTATCACCAATTGTCATATTTCCATTATTATCATATAAAACATAGTAAGTCATACTTTCTTTATATCCTCTTAAATCTGGCGGATTTCCCCTCACTGTTTCTACTTTTTTAGTAACTGCTGCAACAAACGCATTTGTACTGGCATTTCTAGCAATAATATTAATCGTATAAACTTGATTTCCTTTTAAATTTTCATATATATAATGTTCTTTTGCATTATTTCCTTCATGTACTTTTCTTCCATCTATATAATATTCATATTTTAAACCACTTATTATAGAAGTTCCTGTTATATCTTGAATTCTAATCTCATTTTCTCCTGAAGTCATTTCAGCATTCATTTTAGGTAAAATTTCTGTGCTTAATTGATACTTTGCTATCCAATATCCTGTCAATTGTTTTTCATTGTTATCCCCCCATGTAAAAGCTTCTGGTATTTGATATCCACTATCATTTTTCGTTTCAATGCCCTTTATAAACTTCACATATGATTTCTGGTTCACATTATCTAAAGTATACTGGTATCTTGGTATCCATACAAAATAACTTTCTAAACCATTATTTCTTGTTACAATATTAGCCCAACTTCGAATTGAATAATCATACCACTCTTCTGGTGCCGCCTCTCTTATTGGTATTTCATTATGTTCTATTCCATTTTCGTCCCAATACACATAAAAAGTAGTATCCTTATCAAAACCTGTTAAATCTGGCGGATTCACATCTGCTGTCTCAAAAATTCTTGTCATGCTTCCTATAATATTACCATTTTCATCTAATGCTGTTACATTTAAAACTTTATTTCCTTTCATTAAATCCTTTATAGTATAATTTTCCGGCGTTTTGCTTTCATAAATTATTTTACCATTAATGGCATATGTATATTTGGCAATTGCTTTTTTAGTGTTAGTCTTAATTTCCTTTATTGTCATAGTTGACGGTGTTGCTGTCGTTGAATAATCTAAAATATATCCATCCAAATCAGACAATTGATATTTAGACATCCAATATCCAGGAATTGCTATATTTTCTTGTGGATTATCACTATCTCCATAATAAAAAGCCTCTGGAACTTTATAACCTTGTCTTTGTAAAGTTTCCCAGTTCGTCACTCGATTATTATCTCCATTTGTATAATTATTATTGAGGTCTACAAATTTGACATCTGTTCTTTCATTTTCAACTACTTTATAAACATATCTTGGTATCCAAACATAATAACTTTCAATTCCCTCACTTTCCACATACAAATTAGCCCATTTCCTATTTTTGTAATCATACCAATCATCATCTGGTGCTTTTATAATCCAATTTCCGGGTATCAAATTCTCATTTTTTTCTTTGACATATCTCGTTTTTTCCTTTACAAATCCTACATCTAGTTTTGGAGTGCATAAATATACTCCGTTTAATTAACTTGTAATCTCCATTGACTGTTTTACTGTCACTTCTTCCTTTGTATTCCCATATTTTAATCCCTATTTCTTTACACCATTGCACTTGTTGTTGATTATTTTCAATTGTATTTCTAGATACATAATATAATTCGCCTTCAAATCCCATGGTGAATTTTTCTTCCTCTTCTCCTACTTCTTTTAAAATCTCCCTTATCTTTTTTATTAATCCTATATTCATTTCAATTTCTTCGTCTGCTATTATATCGTAAATAATATTTCCTCCTGCATATAATTGCTTAGTATCTATTTGCCCTAAACTTTCTGTTACATTTTCTGCTACATATAATTTCCACTCCTCTGCTATCGCTGACATTTTTGCCTTAAATTTTGCTTCTTCTGACTTTCCCAATAATCCATTTTTTCCCACTAAGATATTTAGTGTAACACCTGCTAGTATTAAAAGTACTATAATTGTAATAACTAAAGCTATTAGTGTAATGGCCCTTTCCTTATTTTCTCTCTTCATCTCTTCCTCCAAATCAGGTAGTATAAATTAATTCTAACTTGTCTTTTATTTTCAATTTGTAACTTTTCCAACTATTAAATACCACTTCCAACTACAACAACAGCACGACTTGACCATGCCTTATCTTTTGTAGCATCATACCAATTAAAAGTACCATTAAAAGTATCATAACTTTGACCATATCCATTATAGGAGAAAATACTACCTCCATAAGCTCTAAGCAAACAGCTGTGAACAATCTGTGTTGAAACTCTATCGCCACCACTGCTAAGCCATGTAGTACTTGTACTTCCATGCCATCCTCCTATTGTCGCTATTGCATCTCCAGCTTTTTCTTCATAGCTCATTTCATATTTATTTTTATATCGATTTGCTGCATTTGCCATAGAAGTTGCCGCTGTATTGCTCATTCCCGCTGCCACCCATTCTTTATTCAACCTCATAACTACTCCTGTTGCATTTCCTGTTGTTGTTCCTTTATCTACTATTTTATCAGGATTCCCATAAGATGATGCTGATAATATTGCCATTCCTCCATATTCTGTATTTTTTTGCATATGAATATCTAAATTCTTATTGTCACTTGTTAAATTAGTTTCATTTATCGTATCTGTTAATCCTAATGTTCCCCCTGTTGCTTGCATTTGTCGTATTTGGGTTATCCACCCATTTATATTTCTTGTTGTATTAGTTCCCCCATTTGATTGAAGTGCTGCTTCTGATTTTATTGGATTCAATATTACTGTTATTGCTAATATTCCTATGATTGACACTAGTTTTTTCCCCTTCATTTTTTCTTTCCTCCTCCGTTTATTTTATCTTTTAAATCTTATCAATGTACAAAAAATTATGTCAATATATTTATAGGCATCTAACCATTCGTATTCAAATTAAACATTATCTAAAATTAAAAAGTTTAACATTTCTATTAAAAAAATTTTCTAACAAAAATATCCCAGCTAAAATTCAATTTAACTAGGATATTTTCCATTTCTAATTTAATTGGTGTGCCTAAGGGGACTCGAACCTCTATCGCCCGCTTAGGAGGCGGGTGCTCTATCCTGTTGAGCTATAAGCACATATCATCATATACCATATTATAACAGCTTTTATTTATTTTGTAAATGGGTGACTTGACACATCTGTTATAATAAAAATGGTGATAAAAATGCAACGAATATTAAGTCATATGAGAAAAGCAATTGAAGAATATAAAATGATAGAGGAAGGAGATAAAATTGCTGTATGCTTATCTGGAGGAAAAGATTCCATTACCATGTTATACGCCTTAAAAGCATTACAGAGATTTTATCCAAAAAAATTTGAAATAATGGCAATTAGTGTTAATCCTGGATTTGAATATTTTGATACACATTTTTTACAAAAAATTTGTGATGATGTAGATGTTCCTTTATTTATGGAAAATAGTCATGCCAAAGAAATTGTATTTGATATTAGAAAAGAAAAAAATCCTTGTTCTCTATGCGCCAACTTACGTAGAGGAGTTATCAATTCCATTGCCATTCGAGAAGGATGTAACAAGATTTCCTTAGGACATAATCAGGACGATGTCCTTGAAACTTTTTTATTAAATTTATTCTATACTGGAAATATCAGCACCTTTTCACCAGTTAGCTATATGGATCGTTCAAAGATAACCTTAATTAGACCTCTTGTTTATACTCCTGAAAAGGATATTCGAAGATTTATTCGAAAAAACGATTTTCAAGTAATGCCTAAGGTATGCCCAATGGATGGAACTTCAAAAAGAGAAGACATGAAACAATTAATTATTTCTTTAACCAAAAATATTCCTATGATTCGTGCTAACTTGTTTGGTGCTATTAAACGAAACTTAGAAGATTGGAGATGATTTGGAAGACGGGGATTAGGGGAACGTTCCTTAAAATCCCTTTTTCATTTATATAATTTTACAACAAATAAGTCAAAATAAAAAGTTTATCGTTCAAGCTAATTTTCATAGAAATTCTAAATCTATAATATGGCACCCTTCCATGTCAAGCATGGACTCTTTCCATATGATAGATTAAAAATTTCTAATTCAATTACTTTCAATCAAAACTTTTTATTTTGACTTATTTGTTGTATATATTTTTTAAAAAAGGGATTTTAAGGAACGTTCCCCTAATCCCCATCTCCAAATCTTCTTCTATTATTGTACAATGTTTAGCATTGCTTCTTTTAGATCTTCTAATTTTTTGCTTGCATCTTCATCTGATACTCCTTTTACACCCATATATAACTTGATTTTTGGTTCTGTTCCAGATGGTCTGATACAACACCAAGCGTCATCTTCTAGTTCATAATATAATACATTGGATTGTGGCAATCCTGTTTTTGTGATTTCTCCTGTTTTCATATCTTTTACGATATCTTTTTCCACATCTTTGAAAGTTAATACCTTATAGTCACCTATTTTCTCAATTTCTGTATTTCTCATTTTTGTCATCATGTCTTTGATTTCTTGTGCTCCTTGTACTCCTTCTCTAACAATAGATGGCTGTGCTTCTTTATAATATCCATATTTTTCATAGATATCATTCATCGCATCCCATAAAGTTTTATTTTTAGATTGATAATAGCATGCTGCTTCACATAGTGCCATAACAGCTGCAATTCCATCTTTATCTCTTGCATAATCACCAATTAAGCAACCATAACTTTCTTCGTAACCAAATACATAGGTTTTATCTTTGTTTTCCTCTGCTTTTTTCATAACAGCTCCTATGTTTTTGAATCCTGTTAATACCTCTGGACAGTTTAGATGATAATATCCTGCAATAGCTTTTGCTAAATTTGATGATACAATTGTTGTAATAAGCATTCCGTCTTTTGGTAAAATTCCCTTTTCTTGCATTTGAGATATTCTATATTCAGCAATTAATAAAGCTGACATATTTCCTGTATAGGTCATATATTCTCCTGTCTTACTATCTTTAGCAAAAATTCCTAAACGATCTGCATCCGGGTCTGTTGCTAAAACAACATCTGCCTCTACTTTCTTAGCTAATTCTAATGCCAATTTGAATGCTTTCGCATCTTCTGGATTTGGATAATCTACAGTTGGAAAATTTCCATCTGGCTCTTTTTGTTCTGGCACTACATATACATTTTCTAATCCTATTTCTTTTAAAAGTCTTTCTGCTATTGTATTTCCAGTTCCATGTAGTGGAGTATACACAACTTTTAATTTCTTTCCTTCTTCTTTCACAATTTCTGGATTTAATACTGCTTGTTTCAAAATATTCAAATATTTATCATCCATTTCTGTACCAATTATATTTAATAAACCTTTTTGTAGTGCCTCTTCTTTTGTTATTTGTCTTATTTCACTAAAACTTTCAACCGCTCTTACTTTGGCAATTATATCTTTGTCCCTTGGTGATACAATTTGTGCTCCGTCATCCCAATATACTTTGTATCCATTATATTTGGGTGGATTGTGACTAGCTGTAATCATAACACCTGCCGTACACCCTAATTCTCTAACTGCAAAAGATAATTCTGGTACAGGTCTTAAGTTTTCAAATAAATAAGCTTTAATTCCATTGGCACAAAGAATTAATGCTGTTTGCAAACTAAATTCTTTAGACATTTTTCTAGAGTCGTAACTAATGGCAACTCCCTTCTCTTGTGTCCCTTGTTCTATAATATAATTCGCTAATCCTTGTGTAGCCTTTCCTACTGTATATTGGTTCATTCGATTGGTTCCTGCTCCAATAACACCTCTTAATCCTGCTGTTCCAAATTCCAATTCTTTATAAAATCTATCTTCAATTTCTTTTTCGTCTTCTTTTATAGCTAATAATTCTTTTTTTGTTTCTTTATCAAATTCTGGACTTGTACACCATTTTTGATATTCTTCCAAATAATTCATTTTATCTCTCCTTTCTTTTTATACCCCCATTATACTTGATATATTTTAAATTGGCAAGTGGATGTTTTTTATACATTTTGTAAACTTTTCATCACTTTTATTAACGTCTGAATCCCTTAAATTATAAACCTTTTTTATTCTTATATCCTATTTTTTTGGTTTTTCTATTGATTTTTATGTAAATTTATGTTAAAATAAGTTTAGTCACATATAAATGCAATTCAATAAAATGAAGGAGGATCTATTATGATCGACATTAGAACTAAGTATTCTGAGGAAATCGCACGGATAGTGGAAGCAAATGAAGCAAATGTGAAAGAAGCAGCAGAAAGCACAGAAAAAAGCTTGGCATTCCTGAAAGAACAGCAGGATCATTTAAACGATCTGTCACAGGAAGCTGCATCCGCATTACTTAAGTTTGCGGATGCAGCCAAAAAGCTGAAAAAGCTTGGTCGTATGAAAAATCCGGCACCGGAAGCCGTATTGGCAGCAGCTCAGCCATTCTCTGAATATGAATCAATAGCAAAACAGATTCCGGACGCCAGAAGAGACGTACATTCTGCTATGGACAGCCTTAACACGGCGCAGGAAGCAGAGGCTGACGCAGTTGCAATCAAGGAAGCCTTAGAAGTATTTATGTAGAGAATTGCAAAAGGAGAGCCATTTAATGGCTCTCTTTTTTATATTAAATGATAGAATTTTTTATATAATTCTCTTGCTGTTTTTGGGCAGTCTACTCCTGCTGAGTCAGCATTTTTGACTGGGGCAAATTCTTCTTCTCTTTTTACACGAAGGATTGCCATTTCATCTACTTTTCCAAAGGCATCAAATAAAAATGCTTCGAATTTATAAGCGTTTGGTGAATCTGGTACAATTAAATTTCCTTCTTTGTCTAAATAACTTGCTTTTTTATAGGCTGCATGGTAAGGTAATGGATTTGCTCCCATTCTTTCTACCGCATCTACACTGAATAAGTTGCATAAAAGATGAGATTCTCCATAAAGTAATTCCCCATTTTCGTCTGTTGCTTCTGCCATTTCTTCTGTTATTTCTGAATATTCAACTACATTTGGTTTTCCATTTCTTTTGCAAAATACTCCCACTTTTTCGTGTGGATTTGCTTTTACTGCTGACTTACAGGCAACTGTTACATTTTTATCAATGGCAATTCCCATTAGTACTGGGTCTACCATTTTTACTAAACAGTTGTCTACTCCTCCTATGAATACCCATTCCATTCCCATTTGTTTCATTTTTTGAATCATTCCATTTTTTACAAGTGATTCATAAATTCCGCCATGTCCATCTGCTGCTTGTTTGATTAGTCCATCTTCTCCAACTAAAATTTTTCCTTCGGTATCTACCATTGGTAATTCCCCTTGATTAAAGAAGAATATGTTTTTGTCTTTTTGGTATCCAAAATATTTATGCTTTTCAAAAAATTCAAGTGTAGCTTTGTTAT
This sequence comes from uncultured Clostridia bacterium, assembly GCA_949077355.1. Taxonomy (GTDB): domain Bacteria; phylum Bacillota; class Clostridia; order TANB77; family CAG-508; genus CAG-269. The sequence goes on from CARUQW010000036.1 coordinate 9,072, forward strand.
TTTCTCTACTTGTCATGATAAACCATGGAATGGTTACGCCATATTTTTTTCCTTCTTCTTTTAAATTATCACATAATAATTCAAATAAAGATTTGTGGGAGTCTAATCCAATGTCATAAGTTCCCTTTGGTCCATCATGTCCTAATCTTGTTCCTTGCCCTCCTGCCATTGTTACAGCAGCTAATTTTCCTTCTTTGATTGCTTTTTTTCCTATATTTTCATAGTATTTATATTCATCACCTAATTTGTATTTATCTAAATATTCAATTGGTGTAATTTTATCATTTTCATTTTTTTCTTTCTTTTTAGTATGTGCATATAAGCTATTTACCAATTCAAAATCAATATTTTCAAGTTGTTTTATTAATTCTTTTTTATGTACGTCATCTAATGTTTCATAATGATTCAATAGATGTTCTTGCCCATATTTTTTTAAAATAGTTTGCAAATTTTCTTTTTTACTGTCCATATCTATCTTCCTTTCTTGTTTCATCCTATACTATTTTATTTTCAATCTTTCTCTATTTATACACTATTTTAAAAAAATTAGCAACTATTTTCTTATATTTTTTCGATTTCTTCTTCTCCTACTGTTTTTAAAATCTTTTTATATTGTCCCATGATTTCGTCTAAATTTTCTCCGACTTCTTCTATGTCATAACAATCGATTATTTTTACATGATTTTTTTCTGGAATCCATTTTTCAATATTTCGATTGACATTACGGATGTAATTTTCTTTTCCTTTTATAAAAATAATCATGTCTTTCTCTTTATTTTCTTTTGTTTTTATTTCTTTAAATTTCTCTAAATCATTGTTTTTCCAATTTAATTGTAAAATTTCTTTTTTCTTATTTTCTTTTAAGTTTGTTTTTGATAAGAATGTTTTCATTGTTTCTTCTAAGTTGTTTTCTGTTAAAATAATGATTTCATCTTGTTTTTCCATTTTCTTATGAATATATGGTAAGCTTATCATTTCAAAGTGATAATCACTTGCGTAAAATGCACATATTTTTTCTTTTGTAGTATTTTTATTCATTTGAATTTCTCCCTTCCAATCTCCAAACTCTTACGGAAAGTTTATCTTTTTTCTGGTTACTGGTAAATTTTACCATTTCTTTACAAATATGTCAATATTATTTCAAATAAAATTTTCCTACATTTTTCGACATTTCAATTTTTCTCCTATTTTAGTATAAAATTTTCTAAATTGTAAATAATTAATAGTAAAAGGAGGAAAACATATGAAAAAAAATTTAAAAATGGTAATTATTTTGAGCTTTCTTCTATTTCTTTATACTTCTATCTGCGCTATTTCCTATGCACAAAATATTTCTACTGAAATTGCTGATAGTGTGTTCCGTTTGCATGTACTTGCTAATAGTGATTCCGAAGAAGATCAAAATTTGAAATATAAAGTTCGTGATAATTTATTAAACTATATGAATTCAATTTGTAAGAACTGTACATCAAAACAAGAAGCAATTTCAATAGTAGAAGAAAATAAAAATACTTTTGAACAAATTGCTAGGGATACGCTAAAAGAAGAAGGTTATTCCTATTCTGTAAAAATAAATATTGGTAATTTTGAATTTCCTACTAAAAATTATGGTGATATTTCTTTGCCAGCTGGATTCTATGATGCCCTTAGGGTTGAAATTGGTGAAGCAAAAGGACAAAATTGGTGGTGTGTCATGTTCCCTCCATTATGTTTTGTAGATATTTCTTCTGGTGTTGTTCCAGATGATTCGAAAGAGCTAATGGAAAATAATTTATCAGAAGAAGAATTTGCTCTTATTTCTGATAAATCCGATAATGAAATTCAATTCAAATTTAAATTATTAGAATTTTTTGCTAATAACGGATTAATCACAGCAAAAAAATAATACAAGTATTGCAATCATTTTAAGTTTGTGATATATTTTAAAATGTAATAGAGTGTTATGTTTAATACACTCTTTTTTTATTGAAAGAACATATTGGGGGTTATTTAATTGGAAAAATTAGTTATAAAAGGTCCAACACCTTTAAGAGGTGAAGTAACAATTAGTGGTGCAAAAAACGCAGCTGTAGCAATTTTACCTGCTACTCTTTTAATCGATGGAACTTGCACAATTGAAAATTTACCAAATATAAGTGATATAAAAATATCTTGTGAAATATTAGAAAAATTAGGTGCTAAAATAACTTGGAATAATCCAAATAGCATTACAATCGATACATCCAATTTAACAACAACGAAAGCTCCTTTAGATTTAACAAGCAAATTTAGAGCTTCTTATTATATCATTGGTGCTATGCTTAGCCGCAAAGGAGAAATTGAAGTTGGTATGCCAGGTGGATGTAAACTAGGAGCTAGACCTATTGACCAACATATTAAAGGATTTGAAAAATTAGGTGCTAATGTAACAGTAGAAAAGGGTACCATTTATGCCAAAGCAAAAAAACTAACTGGATGTCCTATTTATATGGATATTGTTTCGGTTGGTGCTACCATTAATGTTATGCTTTCCGCTGTTTTAGCAAAAGGAACTACCATTATTGACAATGCTGCTAAAGAACCTCATATTGTAGATGTCGCAAACTTTTTAAATACAATGGGTGCTGATATTAGAGGTGCTGGAACAGATGTTATTAAAATTAATGGTGTGGAAAAATTAAGCGGAAATGCAACTTATTCTGTAGTCCCAGATCAAATTGAAGCTGGTACTTTTATGTTAGCAGCCGTAGCAACAAAAGGTGATTTGGTTATAAAAAATTGTATTACCAAGCACTTAGAATCTATTACCGCTAAAATTATTGAAATAGGTGGAAACGTAGAAGATAATATTGATAGCATTCGTGTTTGGTGTAATAAAAGACCAACCAAAGCTACCATCAAAACATTACCTTATCCTGGATTTCCGACTGATTTACAACCTCAAATGGGTGTAGTGTTATCTTTAGCAAATGGTAATAGCATGATACATGAAAGTATTTGGGATTCTAGATTTCAATATACAGAAGAATTAAATCGAATGGGTGCTAAAATAAATGCACAAGGTAAGTCTGCCTTTTTTGAAGGTGTAAAAAAATTAACAGGTGCCCCTGTTTATTCTTCTGATTTAAGAGCTGGTGCTGCCCTTGTTATTGCTGGAACAGCAGCAGAAGGTGTAACTGAAATTTATAATTTGGAACACATTGACAGAGGATATGAGAATATAGAAGAGAAATTTAGAAGTATTGGTGCTAAAATTGAAAGAATAACAGAGTAACTATACTAATTTTTAATCTAAAAGTTTATATCTTTTTATTTGTAACTCCCAGCTTCGCACAGTCTGTAATTTTATAACAGACTGTATGCTTGCTGGTCCCCACGAATTGTTACTGCATAAAAAGATATAAACTTTTAGATTAAAAAAATAATAACAAAGGAAAATAATCATGTTTAATTTTTGTAGTTTATATAGTGGAAGTAGCGGAAATAGTTTATTAGTAGAAACTGCTAATACCAAGCTTCTAATTGATGCTGGTGTTAGCAGTAAAAGAATTGAAAATGCCTTATTAGATATTAATATTGAACCATCCTCTTTGGATGGTATTCTAATTACTCATGAACATTCAGACCATGTACAAGGATTGGGTACATTTTCTAAAAAATTCAATCTACCTGTTTTCGTTAATCAAGAAACATTGGATGCTATGCCAAAACAAAGGGATAAAATAGCAAGTGATAATATAAAAAATTTTAAAGTTACCGATAAATTTTCAATCGGAGATTTAGATATTAAACCTTTTTCTATTCCTCATGATGCCGCTAATCCTTGTGGTTTTAATATTTGGAAAGATGATAAGAAAATAAGTATTGCCACTGATATTGGACATATGACAAATGATATTTTAAAAAGATTAGAAGAAAGCTTATTTGTTATGTTAGAAGCAAATTATGACCCTGAAGTTTTACGCTGTTCTTCTTATCCTTTTCCTTTAAAATCTAGAATTGCTGGACCAACTGGACATCTGTCTAACGAAATAGCAGGTAAAACAATTTCTCATCTACTACAATCTGGTTTAAAAAATGCTATGTTAGGTCATTTGAGTAAAGAAAGTAATTTTCCTGAGCTTGCTTATCAAACCGTTATGGATGAGTTGATTAGTAATCATTCTTTTGACAAGAATTCTCTTGGTTTAAATGTTGCAAGTAGAGATTGTCATTCTAAATTGATTCAATTATAATATGAAAGGAGTTAAGAAAGATGCTTAGTATCCAAATTGTTTGTGTTGGAAAGTTAAAGGAATCTTATTTAAAGTCTGCTATTGATGAATATAGTAAAAGACTTTCTCGTTATTGTAAGCTAGATATTCTAGAATTATCAGATGAAAAAATACCAGATAAAATTAATTCTAATTTAGCAAATGAAATTAAAGCAAAAGAATGTGACAATATCCTTCGACATATTAAAAAAGATTCTTACATCATTGCTTTGGATTTAACTGGTAAACAATTTTCTTCTGAAGACTTTTCTTCTGAAATTGAAAAAATTTCTATGACATCTAGTTCAATTACTTTTATTATTGGTGGTTCCTTAGGCTTAACAACAGATTTATTACAAAAATGCCATCAAAAGATTTGCTTTTCTAAAATGACTTTTCCGCATCAATTGATTCGAGTTTTTCTTTTAGAGCAAATCTTTAGAGCTTTTAAAATTTCTAATGGAGAAACTTATCATAGATAATTTATATAATTTTGTAGAGAAAATAAGATAATAAAATACTATATTGCTACTCAAGGGGCTGAACAAAAAGCTTTTCATAGATTTATGGCAATTTTTATGGGGGAATTATTTTCTCTACAAAAATAAAAACAATTTAATTAGTTTGAATTTTTTTTTGAATTTCTTTACTGAATCGATGAATTACAATTTTTCTAACGATAAAAAATATTGATATAAATAATAAAATTTTTGTTAACATGGAAGAATTATACCCTAATTTCTTCCATTTGTCAACAAAAACTTTTCGACTTAATTCTACATTTATTTCTTTTCATAATACTTGGCAAATGATAACACTCACTACTATCCCAACAACATCAGCTGTCAAAGAAGCAAGTAAAACAAATCTTGTCTTTCTAATTTTTACACAACTCGTATAAACAGCAATCGTATACAAAGTTGTTTCGGTAGAGCCCATGATGGTAGAAGCAATGATTCCAATGGTAGTATCTACCCCATAATTTTTCATAATATCTGTTGCCACAGCTATGGAACCGCTTCCTGAAATTGGTCTAAGCATAGCCAATGGCATAATTTCACTTGGAAAATGTATCACATTTAAAAGAGGTGTAATAAAACGAATTATAATATCTAATACTCCTGAATTTCTTAGTGCTCCAATAGCAACAAATAATCCTACTAAAGTAGGAAGAATATTAAAAACAATTTCAATTCCTTCTTTTGCCCCTTCTAAAAAATCATCAAAAACTTTTCTTTTTTCTAGCAAACCATAGGTAACAATTAATAAAATGATAAATGGCATTGCTAAACTTGATAAAAAATTAACAATTTGCATACTTCCCCCTATTTTTTAGGACCAAATTTAATTAAAAACATAGCAACTGCAACTCCGTGTTATCGCTGCACATATGGTTGCAATCCATACAAGAAAAACAATTGAAGTGGGATGATTCGAACCTAATGAATTTCGGATGGCTATAACGGTTGTTGGTATAATTTGAATAGAAGCTGTGTTTAAAACAATAAACATTAACATAGAATTACTTAATGTATCTTTTTCATTATTTTCTTTTTGCATTGTTTTCATCGCTTTTAATCCTAGTGGCGTAGCTGCATTTCCTAATCCTAAAATATTAGCAATCATATTCATCGAAATTTCTTGTTGTACCTGTTTATTTTTTCTCATTTCGGGAAATAATACCTTTATCATTGGTTTTAATAAATTGGTTAATTTGTTGATAATTGTTGTTTTACTGGCAACTTGCATAATCCCATTCCATAGACATATCGTACCGAAGTAGTTCAATGGATAATTTAATAGCATCACTTGTGCTTTCAAAAATGCTACTATTTAATTGTTCTAAGTTTCCAGAAAAAATGGCATACGAAAAAGATATTAAAATGAAAATAGGCCATATCGTGTTTAACATATTTATCACCTAAATAATTTTATTCTAAACTTGACTTTTTATTACAATATAATTGACCTAGACTTTTATTTATGATATATTATGAGCATAAGGATTGTAAAAATAAACTTTTAAGGAGGATGAATGTATGAAATCAACGGGAATTATTAGAAGAGTAGATGAACTTGGTAGAGTTGTTATTCCAATAGAAATAAGAAATCAATTTAATATTGTCGAAAAAGATCCTATTGAAATATATGTAAATGGTTCTTCTATTATTTTGAAAAAATTCGAACCAAATTGTATTTTTTGTGGTAATAATAAAGATTTATTGTCTTACAATGATAAATTAATATGTTCTGATTGTGCTAGCAAAATAGGCGCATTGGAAAAAGAATAAATGAATAAAAAAGAGAATTAAACAAAATTGGAATAAAATAATTAATTCGCCAAAAATAAGAAGATGGTTTCTATATTGCTTTAGAAATTATCTTCTTTTACACGTCAGAAAATTGGTTCTATAATAAATGTTGGGGTAGTTAAATAATTACTTCAACATTTTTTATT
>CARUQW010000037.1:0-3149 GCA_949077355.1 uncultured Clostridia bacterium
GGAAACCTTTGCTATTACTACATTTTAATTTTTCGTCATAAGAGAATATAATCGTGATTACTAATGCAATTAATGTAATACCCTTGCTATTTTTTACTTTCTCCATTAAAATCTCCTCCTTTGTTTTTTTCTTTCTTACATTTCTCTTCTTTTCCATTTTCTACTTTCATTATTTCCATTTTTGCCAATAGTATTCTTTTTTAAACATTTTTATAAGGGTATTTACTTTTCAATGTTCCTTTTTTATTCGCAAAAATAGCAAATAATATATATTAAAATTATACTGTAAGCTTTTTCTTTTTCCAATACTTTTGTAAATTTTTTTATACTTTTAGCATATATTTTCATTGTTCTTTTAGTGTATAACGCAAAAAAATAACTCTCATTCTTTAAAAATCAGAGTTATTTTATAATTATAAATTTTACAAATATCTTTCATGTGAAAAAGGAAACGTCCCCAATTTCACATTAAAAGAATTTTTTAAAATCTTCTTCATTTATTTTTTCTTTTTGTAGCAAAGTCTCTGCTATGCTATCTAATTTATCTCTATGTTCCTTTAATAAGGTTTGTGCATCATGATAGGCTGTGTCTATTAGTGTTTTTACTTCTTGTCCAATTTTGTCTCCTATGTTTTCTCCAAACATTTGGATTTCATATGGCTCTTTTCCTTGGAAATCAATTGGTCCTAAATTTTCACTCATTCCATATTTGGTTACCATATCTCTTGCTATTTTGGTTGCTACTTCTATGTCATTACTTGCTCCTGTTGAAATGTCATCTAATACTAATTTTTCTGCTGCTCTTCCTCCTAATAATGCAATTAGTTTTTCTTGCATTTCCGTTTTAGAGATATAGTATTTGTCTTCATCTGATTTGTACATAGTATATCCACCAGTTACTCCTCTTGGAATAATGGATACTTCTTTAACATTTGTTTGTGTTGGTAAATATCTACTAACTACTGCATGTCCTGCTTCATGATAAGCCGTTAATTTTTTATCTTTTTCAGAATATACTCTAGTACGTTTTTCGATTCCTACGGTTACTTTTTTTACCGCTTCTTCAATGTCACTATTTTCAATATCTTCATGTTTGTTTTTGGTAGCTATAATAGCTGCTTCATTTAAGATGTTGGCTAATTCTGCACCTGTAAATCCTGCTGTATCTTCTGCAATACTTTCTAAATTTACGTCATCTGCTACTCTTTTATCTTTTGCATGTATTTTTAGGATTTCTAATCTTCCTTTTAAATCAGGTGTTGGAATGGTAATTTGACGGTCAAATCTTCCTGGTCTTAACAAAGCTTTGTCTAACATTTCTGGACGATTCGTTGCTGCTAATACAATAATGGTTTCTTCTGAACTAAATCCATCCATCTCTACTAGCAATTGATTTAGTGTTTGGTTATTTTCTGTTTCTGCTCCACTATTAGAACTTCTTCTTGAACCAATCGCATCAATTTCATCAATAAACACTATACATGGTGCTAATTTTCTTGCTTTTTCAAATAATTTTCTAACACGAGAAGCTCCTAATCCTGCAAACATTTCGATAAATTCAGACCCACTCATAGAAATAAATGGTACATCTGCTTCCCCTGCGATGGCCTTTGCTATTAAGGTTTTACCTGTTCCTGGTTTTCCATATAATAACACACCTTTTGGAATTTTAGCTCCCATCTTTGTGAATTTTTCTGGTTTCTTTAAAAATTCTACAATTTCAACTAATTCTTCTTTTTCTTCATCTAATCCTGCTACATCATCAAATTTTATTTTCGTTTTTCTTTCTGTATCATCATATACTTTTCCTTTTTCTCCCAATCCTTGCATTTTAAATATCATAACAAATAAAGCAAGCATGATTAAAGTTGGTAAAAAAGATATAATAAATGCTGGAATTTGTGCGAATACACTTCTTGGCTTTTGTATCAATTCAATTTGATTTCCTTCTGCTACTTTTTCTTGCACTAATCCAATAAAGCTTTCTGTATTAGGAACAATTGCTGTTTTTTCTTCTTCTCCGTTCTTTTGCTTTACTTTAATCGTCGTACTTCCTACTGTCATCTCAACTTTTTCTATATTTCCATAGGATAATTCTTTGATTAAATCCGTATAAGCTAAAGTATTTTCATCTTTTTTCTCTTTGTCATTCATCAAAAATACAGTTACCCCTATTAATACAGCTAACAATACAATTAGACTAATAAGAGATATCCATATTTTCTTATCTTTTGACTTATTGTCTTTCTTCTTATTCATTCATTCACGCTTCCTTTCTCTCTATTTCCTATCTCGACTTTTATGCATTTGACCCTTGTGGAGTTTCCTCTCCACCATCGTTTCCTGTTTTCTTTTCTTCCTTCTCTTCTTTGTCTTTCTTTTCTTCTTCTTTATCCTTTTTTTGTCTTTCTTTTTTCTCTTTTTCTCGTTTTTCTTGCTCTTCTTTTTCCTGTATTTCTTTTCTCACAATTTCTTGTGCTTCTGCCAATTTCATCAGTTCCATTTGTTTTTTTACAAATTCTGTTTTTAATATAAATATCGCTGCCACTAAGTAAATTGCTGCCACTGAAACATACATCACTTGGAAATATTCCATTTTAAAATCGATAAAAATATTCACACCAATGTATAACATATTTAAGAAAATTGATAAAGTCAAAGCATAAATTGACATATTAAATACTGCCAAAAATCTCATTTTAATTCGAGCTACCCATGTTGCCAAATAACCAAATACACTTAAAAATATAGCATTGGATATAGTTGTTAATAAATACATCATAAAACTATAAATAAATATTGTAATAAATATACTAATATATAACGTAATAATCTGATTACTTCTCGCATAATTAATTACACTTTCTTTTGTAAATTCTTGAATTCCCATTTGGTCTAAAAGTTCACTATAATTGTAATTTATCGTTCCTGCTACTGCACCATTTTTTAAAATAACTCTATCTTTTAAAACAATAATTCCGCTTCCTGCTTTATTGACTTCACTGATATACTGATTAATGGTCTCTTCCTGTTCTACTTTTGTATCGATAATGGTTCTTCCTACATACGAATCATCTTCCGAAATCGTAAATCTTTTTTCTGTATCAACATTTAAAATGCCCTCTTTGTATGAAAACTCTGGAAACTCA
>CARUQW010000037.1:3159-15744 GCA_949077355.1 uncultured Clostridia bacterium
CATTTTGCAAATATTGAACTCCTTCTTGTAATATTTGATAAATTTGACACATCACACCAACACATAACACAATAGCTAAAATGGCTACCACTTTACAAATATAAGAAAAGGCTCTTCCTAATCCTTCTGCTGCCATATCTGGATATTTTTCGATTTTTGTAATCGAATTCCATACCTTGTGAAAAAAATTAATTTTTAGTTTTTCCCCTTTTTCTTCACTCATCTTATCGATACTCCCTTCTTATTTCTGAATCTACAAATTTTGTATTCACAGAAAAAATCACTTTATCTCCAATTTTTATATCTTTCTCTCCTATATCACACACTACATGATAAGTTCCAATTCTTCCCAAAATTTCACAATTAGTGTCTTTTATTTTTGCATACATGGCTTGTTTTTTAAAAAATGATTTTACATTTTCCAATAAATAACGCATTTTATCAATCGTTCGAAACATGTCCTTGTCATTTTTTACATTAACACCATTCATGTAACCACATGGAATAATAGCTACTTTCATTTCTTTTGGTGTCTTATAGATATTAGAATAGCCAATATTAAACCCTTTTGGCAATTTCTTAATTTCAGCAACTTGTGATTCTAAATGAGCAATTTTCTTTAATCCTATGGTATTAGGACAAGATATTCTTCCCAAAAAAGCAGATCCAATTCTAACCGCATTTAAATGCATAGTCGGAAACTTTAAAAAGGCTGAAGAATTACAAATATGAAGCATTCCTGTTTCTATTTCATTCATTTTTAAAACTTCAATACAATCAATAAATCTCTGAAACTGTTTTTGTGTATATTTATCATCATAAAAACTGGTTGAAAAATGAGAAAACGTTCCTTCTATTTTTATATTTTTCATTTTCTTTAAAGCTTCTATCATTTCATCTCGGTTACTATAAACAAACCCATATCTTCCAAATCCAGTATCAATTTTAAGGTGTGTTCTTATTATTTTATTCTGTTCTTCGCCTACTTTACTAACAACTTCTACATCTTCCTTAGAACCAATTGTTAAAATAATATTATTTTGAACTAATTGTTCGATATCCTCTTTTATTGCCGTAGAAGATAACATCAAAATTTCCTCTTTAATTCCTGCTTTTCTTAATTTTATTGCTTCTTCCATCGTAGCTACTGCAAAAAAAGAAATTCCATTATCAATTAAAAATTTTGTATATTCTATGATTCCCAATCCATATCCATTACCTTTTACAACAGCTATTATTTTAATTGGATTTCCCTTATCATCTTTTCCAGTTTTATTAGCAAATTTTTTGATTTGTTCTATATTATGTGTTAAATCTTGTTTCTCTATTACTAATGTATTCACTTTTTTCCTCCCTACGATGTTTTAGTGACGATTTTTTAGTTTCATTTTTAGTTGTCGAATCGTTCTAAATGCTTTTTCTGAAAAACGATATAACTTATAAGTAATTGGCTTAAATGGCAAATATATTTCTCCTATGAATTCTGTAAAAGTTGCTCCAAATCCTTGTTTAAATCGATACAATCCATATTGTGGATGATTTTCATCCACCACTCCTGATACACCTCTAAAGTCATAGATATCATCTTTTCTTTGGATTGCCATTTTTATCATTTCCCATTGCAATAGATAATTTGGCATTAAATTACGATGTGCATTACTACTTGCTCCATATAAATACCATGTTTTATTTCCATAAAAAATTGGTATCACTCCTGAAATTGGTTTTCCTTCATAATATGCCATAAGAATTTTCATATGTTCTGGACCTAAACAATCATACATTTTCTCAAAATAAGATAAAGGTCTAATAATAAAACCGTCTCTTGCTCCTGTTTCTATCATGATTTTATGAAAATCTTTTAAATCTTCTTTGGTTCCATCCTTTATCGTAACTCCTTTTTTCGTTGCTAAACGAATATTATATCTCCATTTTTGCTTAAATCCTGCCATGATTTCTTCTTCTGTTTTATCTTTAATATCTAATCTAAATACATATCTTGGTTGAATTTCATCTTTAAAATCTTTTGCATCATCTTTAATGTGATATCCTAAATTAGTTACTACATTTCTAAAGTCTTGGTCATCACTTACAATATCTGGTTCAATTCTTAATACAATCGCATTGTATTTTTTAGCTAATTCCTTTGCCCCATCTGTTAATTGTTTCATGACTTCCATATCATGAATATCACATACTGGTCCTCTAGAAGAATACATGATATTTCCAAAAATTGGCATTTTACGAATCCATACACAAAGGGAACCAGTAATTTCGCCATTATTTCCTTCTGCTAGAATAACTTCTGGTTTCCAGTTTGGCTTTTTTACTTCAGCCCACTCTAAAGCTTGTTGAAAATTACATCTTTCATGTCCTTCCAAAAATTTTTTATATTCTTTTTTTGCTTCTTCACTATCTACAAATCTCATTTTTTTCTCCTTCTTGTTCTTTATCATTATTTACAATATATTGGTATTTTACACTAAATCATAAAAATTTACAAGCCTATCAGAAACATTCACGAATAATTTACATTCTTAATAATTTTATTTTTCTCTTTATTTTTTTACTTATTTATATTATAATTTCAGTTGTAACAAAATAGTTTTTCATACTTACTAGGAGGTGTCATAATGAAACTCAACTATGAAGAATTATCAAATTATCAAACCTTTTGGCAGGAAAGTGAACATTTATCACCATCACGAAAAAATGGCTTAATTGCTCTATCTAATTTGCTCATGCAACGGGCAAAAGAAAATCAGGACGAAATCGACCATGTTACACTTTTCTATCCAGAAGATTGCTCCGATTTCAATACTTTTACTGATTTTGCTTCCATTATGAATGCTGATGTTACAGTAAGAGATGAAGGTGGAGCCAAGATAAGTGGATGGAATTTGAATTGTGAAGTTGATGTCGAATGATTCTCCAAAGCAGCAGGCTAACTGCTGCTTATTTTATTAGATAAAAAAAGAACGAATCAAAAAAATCATTGACTCGCCCTTTTTATAGCTGTTATAGTAATGATACCACTATCATAACTAATAATATTACTATAGGCATTCCTAAAATTAAAAATCCCAAACATCGTCTTATTAACGTATATTTATCACTACTATCAAGTATGTCTTCTTTCACACCTTCTTTATTAGATATAAACGAAGATATTAGCTCCATTGCTTTTTCATAATCCTTTTTATTTACCAAAATTCTTTTTTCTTGAATAGACTGTCCCATATATAAATTCATATAAGATCCACTACCATCATTTTTTCTAATAAATGGAATGTTATTTTCTGTTAATACAGAGCAAATTTGATTTATTTCATATTCATTTGAACTAGAGAATAATTCAATCTCTACCACTTCTTTTTCTTCCATAATATATCCCCTCAAAAACTTTTTTCTTATATCCTTATTGATATAATTATTATATCAATTTTTTACAGTAATAGCAATATATTGCATTTTTATGTAAAATATGATAAAATATACTGGTAACAATTTAGTAACTTTTGAAATAATTAATTTCGGAGGAAAAAATAATGAAGATTGACAGAGAACGAAAACGGTTAAAAGCTATCAAACTAAAATATGTTCTTTTTCCCGCTAAATGTGATTGTTGTGGAGAAGAATATACAAGAGAAAAAATGTGGCAATTCTATCGATATGGAGCAAACAAATTATCTTATAAACATTACTATTGTCAGAATTGTATGCATTCCGCAGAAGAAGTTTTGCATGAAATTGACACAGATGAATCATCTTTTGGTCTTGCAGGTATAGACGATTTTATTCTTGAAAAAAGAGATTATACTAGAATGCACCTAAAAACAGAAAAGATGGTAGAGTTTATGTGTGGTCAAAAAGTTCTGCCGCAATCTACAAAATAAGTTGTTATTTTAATATTATATAATTTTATTCCCTAAAGCAGTGCTTTAGGGAATAAAGTTTAGAAATTGTTTAATAATTCTAATGCTGATTCTATGCCAAAATCTTGGTTCTTATGTGCTCGCAAAAAAGAAATTGCATTGCGTTCTTGCACTAAATCTTCACCCAATCTATCTGTGGTAATCATTCTGCACCCACTATACAAATTAGGTAATTCCTTAATTTCTTTATTAAGTTTCTTTTCATATCCTTTCATTTTGACATAATGATAAATTACAGGAACATAATTAATGATAGTTATAACAACAAACAATAATAAAATTATAGCACATTCTAACATTTCAATATTACCTTCCTTTCTGATTTTTCACGCAACTAAGATTATAATGCAAAATTTTCTAAACTCCTTTCTTAATGTAGTCTTGTAATTCAGAATATTGGGGGTACTTATCCTCCAACCTAAACAAATACTTGACTTAAAAATTATTATATCATAATTTACATTGTATTTACACATATTTTTTGAAAAAACTCAAACAATTTCTGCAAAACGTTGATTTTTTATGTAAATTGTGTTAAACTATTCTTAGTTTTTTTACAAACTGTCCTACAAAATAATTATTTATAAGGAGGAATAACTATGTTTACGTTATTAAGAGTTTCTAAAGCTTGTGCAAACAAGGGCATTTACCACACACGGCAAAATGGTGATTTTGTTCAAGAACTCTTCAGGAAAGATGCCGATCTTGTCTATGAAGTAACAGAACACAATAACCGTTTTGGAGAAAAGTATGCATTTTTTATTATTGAATGCGAGGAATTTGACCATTTCAGATGCGGAGAAATTTCTCAAACTGTAAAAAACTATCATTCAGATAGTGACATATTTTACAATGCTGTTTATGTAAGTGAAATGTGCGAAGAGCTTATCAAACAGGAACAACCAATACCTAATAAACTTGAGAATTTACTATCAGATTACTTACCGATATTTTTCTCAAGAGTAATTCAGTGGGAATCCAAAGGATATGACAGTGCTGCAACATGGAATTATTATGAATGGATACTTGAACATATAGGTAAAAAAGCTAATGACTATGTCCAACAGTCGGCAATTGACAGTTTCTTTAAAGAAATGTGCTGCATTCACGATGTTGGGCAAATAGCTAGGATTTTGCCCAGTAAGGCTCTTTTAATTAGCTCTGAAATAGCAGAAGCAATAGAAAAAAGCCAGAAAGAAGTTCAAGAAACGATTGAAATTGCCAAAAAATTACTTTCAGAAAAGTGTTACAAAGATATAAAATATACAGTTGGAGATATTCCTTTTGTATCTGTGTACGCCGAAAACACCCCTTGTGGCAAAATCGGTGTCCATGTCAATCTTGAATACGCATTTTCAGTTAGTTTGGCAATGGATAATAATCGTAATTATACTACATGTAAACTTGGTATAACCAGAGAATGCAAAGAATTTGAAGAGAATTTTACCCTAAACACTAATTAATTGTTTGTAAGAATTCCGGCTGTGCTAGTAATAACATAACTAAAGCTTATAGGCACCAAAAAGGGCGAATCAATATTTATTGATTCGCCCTTTTTACGGCAGTAGCAGTTGCATATCTGTATAACTTATTGTTAAATTTCGATAGAAGTATTTGTTTTTTTTTACATTTATTGTATAATTTTATTAAATAATGTCAGATTTAATCTAATAAAGGAGAATACTTATGAAAAATATTGCAATATTTGGAAGTTCAAGGTCTGGAAAATCCACACTTTCAAAAATGATATCCAAAAAATATCCTAATTATCATATTATTATTGGAGATGATATTAGATGGGCTTTTCAAGAAATCTTACCTAATAATAATATAAACAGTAAGGGTGGAATTGGAATGATAGAAGATTTTCCTAATTTCTTATCTTGTTTATTTTATAAAAACATAAAAAGGAACAAAGGAATTTTTAATTATATTGTTGAAACATGTGATATTACACCTCAAAAAGCAGCTAAATTGTTTAATAAAGATAATACTATTATACTTTTTCTAGGAATACCAAATCAATCTATAAGACAGCATTTTGAGGAAATTAGAAAATACGAGACCGAAAAAGATTGGACCTATAATAGAAACGATGAACACATATTAGAACATTCTAAACATTGGATAGCGAAAAGTAAAGAATATAAAAAACAATGCGAAGAATTAGACATTTGGTATGTTGATACTTCATTTAATAGAATAGAGATATTAAAAAATACATTTCATATGCTAGAACAAAAAATTTTAGAAGAAAAATAGTTAGGAGTTATATTATGAATATTGATTTAGAAAATATATTTGATAAATGCATTATATTTAAAGATAAAATAAAAAATCAGAATTTAAAAGATTGTTGTGAGAAAATATTATTAGATTATAAAGAAAAGCTTATAAATAAACCTGCTACAACAGGTTCTCATCATTACTTTAAAGGTGGTCTTTTATATCATACATATTGTGTAACAAGAAATGCTATAAACATAATGGAGTTGTATCCAAATTTAAATGTAGACTCTGATTTAGTTATATTTGGTGCTTTATTACATGATATTGGAAAAACCAAGAATTACACTGACTGGAATAATAAATCGGAATACGAGCATAATGGCTCTCAGCTTTTAGGTCATTCATATGAAGGAACACATTTAGTAGAAAATTATTTATTAGAATATAAATTAAGTGAAGAATTTAAAAATCAAGTATTACATATGATAGGTAGCCATATGAATGAGTTTAGTGATTGTGGTACTCTTGTTTTTCCTAAAATGTTAGAAGTAATAATTATTAATTTTGCTGATAAAATTGACGCTACTTTAGAACCTGCACATCATATCATTAATCAAGTAGAAAATGGAGAAAAATATAAAATATGCAATGCACCTAGAGAATATTATAAATCATTAAATCCAGAATATAAATAATATTATCACTTTAAAAAAATGAAACAACTTACGAAACTCTTTCTAGTTCGTAAGTTGTTATAATTTGGAGCGTTTTAAGAGGTTATTTGCGAAAAATATGCCTATTTTTCATAGTATTCCTCACATAACTAGTCGCCTTTCCATTTTTCCATTTACTATCTTGTAAATTCCTCTAACATTTCACTTTTTTTGCCTTTGTAAAATATTTGAAAGAACACTACCATTTCTATAATCTGCAACACAACAAAAATCAACTATTCCATTTGCGTTTAGTGTTTGATAAATGTTGTTATTATAATGATATAATTCATCATTTTTGCTTAGTTGATGAACAAATACAGCCTTGCCACCATTATTATGTACAAATTGCATTGCTGATAAATCAGTAGATCCATCGCCTATATAATATACATTTTCACAATCATTTTCTATTCTGTTATTCTTTTTTAATATATCTTTAATTGCTAATATTTTTTTATCATCTGTCATTACTTCACCAATTCCAGAAATTAAACCATTTCTATCATGTTGTATAGGAGTACCATAAATGCCATCAAAATATTTTGCTATTTTTAAGTTTTGCAAGAACTCGCTTAATCCTCCAGAAACTATATAATTTTTAGTAAAAGATTTCTCAATAAAATCATTTAAACCTGAATTATATTCAATATATTTTTCACCTTCCATAAGTTCTTCATATGTAAGAGTTTCGTTATTATTAACAAGTAAATCATGAAAAAAAGCAAAAAAAGTTTCAAGTGAATTACCTTCGTGTATCTTTCTATATTCAGCAAGTGCTTTTTCTAAATCATCATTTCTTTTTTCACCACTGTATCCAAATTTTTTTACCCATACCCAAAACTTTGGCCAGGTTTCAGTAGTTAATGTTCCATCAAAATCAAAAATATTAATTGGTTCTATATTCATTAAGTTTCTCTCCAATCTTATGTGCTTATTATATTTATATTATATAGTATTTGAAACATAATTACAATGTTATTTCTTATATTATTTCATAGTTTTTTTTCTTAATTTTATTTTTCTATAAAGGATTTGGGACTAAATCCCAAAATTGGAATTTTGACTAAGGAGGAAAATTTCAGTGCTTGTTAGAAAGTGTATGGGAGTACAAAAATTGTATTTCCTTTGAATTTTTCCTTTAATTTTTTTATTTTTGCTTACTAGTCATTAAAGAATAAAAATAGCAAGATAAAGGCATTAAAAAAATCAACCTTTTACAGTTGATTTAGCAATCGTTTCGTCTAGTGCGACGATTTTACTTAATGGAGCAGGTAGTGGGAATCGAACCCACGTCATCAGCTTGGAAGGCTGAGGTTCTACCATTGAACTACACCTGCATATGAAGTTATAATTGTCAGAAGTTTTGGAGCAGGTAGTGGGAATCGAACCCACGTCATTAGCTTGGAAGGCTAAGGTTCTACCATTGAACTACACCTGCAAAGTTTTCCTCCTGACAATTATAGATTATAACTGTTTTTGTTTTTTTTGTCAATACTTTTTTAAAATTTTTTTCTTTTGTTTTATAACTCTATTAATCTGTCTCGTCTTCTTGAAATAATTTAGCTTTTTTTAATATATACTGATTCGCTAAATTTTTATCATAAGGAACTTTCTCTACTTTTCCTTTTTTCTTTTTCTGTGCATATTGCTGCACCTCTTCTAACAATCCAGAAGGAGAATTTCCCATAACAGCAACCTTCATATCATCTTCAATTGCTACTTCAAACATGGATACATCATTAAAGCCATTTCCCACACACATATAACCATTTTCAGGAGCAAGTTTTTCAACAAGCCATTTGACAGCTTCTCCCTTATTAATATTTTTCTGTGCAATATCTACTCTAACATTTTGATATTCCTCTTTCGGAAATTTAGTAATATCTGTATCTGTCCAATAGCCTAATTCTTCTGTGAATTTTGAAACCTTTTCCATTCTTTCTTTTGGTCCTGTTAAAACCAATTTAGTAATATGCTTTTCCTTTTGTATCTTTTCGCAAATATCATCACACAATTTTACCGATTTATTCGTTTTATAATATTTTTCCACCTCTTGATGATTAGAGGCAAATACTTCCATGCCATTTGTAAATCGAATAAAATCTTTATTGCCTCCATTTTTTATAAAATAGTCTACAATCTGAGCTATTTTTTCATGCTCCAATTCTTTTGGTTTTAGAAACTCATTTGTTTTCGTATAACAGATAACAGCTCCATTATCTCCAACAATTATTTCTGGTACTTTTACTGCTTTATTTTTTAATTCTCCTTCAATATCTCCTACTGTCCTACCTGTAACAAATATTACCATACCTTGCATAGTCTGGACAAGATTAAAGATATTGTTTAAATTTTCATCTTCTAAATCTGTTGTACCATCTTTATCTAGAAATAAAATAAATTTAGGTTTTTCTATTTTATATCTTCCAATTTCTTGCACAATATCGCTCCTTTATAAGCAAGCTTTTATTAATCCTACAAATAGTGGTGCTGGTTTATTTGGTCTTGATTTCAACTCTGGATGGAATTGTCCTGCAATAAAATATGGATGGTCCTCTACTTCTACCATCTCTACCAATAATCCATCTGGAGATGTTCCTGAAATTTTTAATCCAGCTTCTTCTAGTGTTTCTCTATATTCATTATTATATTCATAACGATGCCTATGTCTTTCTGATATTTCTTTTTCACCATATACTTTACTTGCTAATGTTCCTTCTTTTACAACACAAGGATAAGCTCCTAATCGCATCGTTCCTCCCTTTTTATCAACTCCTTTTTGTTCTTCCATAATATGAATAACAGGATTTTGTGTTGTTTCATCCAATTCAGCAGAATGAGCATCTTTTATTCCTACTACATTTCTGGCAAATTCTACTACTGCCATTTGCATTCCCAAACAAATACCTAAAAATGGTATTTTATTCTCTCTTACATATTTAATTGTTTCAATTTTTCCTTCAATTCCTCGATTTCCAAATCCACCTGGAACTACTACGGCATTTATACCTTTTAGTTTTTGAGCTACATTTTCACTATTGATTGTTTCTGAATCAATCAAATGTACTTTTACTTTTACATGGTTAGCAAAACCTGCATGATATAAGCTTTCCATAACAGAAATATAAGAATCTTCTAATTTAACATATTTTCCAACAATTGCAACATTAATTATTTTTTCTTCATCAATACTTCTAATATTCTCTACCATTTCTTGCCATTTGCTATTATCTGGTACATAATTATCTAATTTTAAATGATTGCAAACTTCCCTTGCTAATCCTTCTTGCTCTAGCATTAATGGTACAGCATATAGGCAATCTGCTGTTTTGTTTTGTATTACACTTGTTTTTCTAACATTACAAAATAGTGATAGTTTTTCTCTAATACTATCTGGAATATCTGTTTCTGTTCTACATACCAATATATTTGGTTTAATACCAAAACTTTGTAATTCTTTAACAGAATGTTGAGTTGGTTTTGATTTAATTTCGTTGGATCCAAAAATGTAAGGCAATAAAGTAACATGGATGTATACAACATCTTCTGGATTCTTTTCTAATCCCACTTGGCGAATTGCTTCAATAATGGATAATCCTTCGATATCACCTACGGTTCCTCCTAATTCTGTAATAACAATGTCTGTGTCTGTATCTTCAAAGCCATAGATTCTTTCTTTAATTTCATTTGTTATATGTGGAATTACTTGTACTGTCTTTCCTAAATAGTCTCCTCTTCTTTCTTTTTCTAATACGCTTTGATAGATTTTTCCCATGGTAACACTTGAATTTTTAGTTAGATTTTCATTAATAAATCTTTCATAATGACCCAAATCCAAGTCTGTTTCTGCTCCGTCATCGGTAACAAAAACTTCACCATGTTCATAGGGATTCATAGTTCCTGGGTCTACATTAATATATGGGTCGAATTTTTGAATAGTGACCTTATACCCCCTATTTTTTAATAATCTTCCTAGTGATGCTGCTGTGATTCCTTTTCCTAATCCAGATACAACTCCTCCTGTTACAAAAATATACTTGGTATTCATAACAAAACTTCCTTTCTTTTCTAAACCCGCTTTTTACCAAAATTTAATTATTTTGGTGTCTTTCTTACAACAAAACTAAAAAAAGATTAAAAAAATTGCCAAAAGCGGTTTTTTTTTAATCTATTTTTATTTTAGCATATTTGTATTTTTTTTTCAAGTACTTTTCAAAATTTTAAGCATAAGCTTGTCGTTTTTTGAAACTAAGTAGATTTGTAATCTCATTTTCTGTATTTTTAGCTCTTTTTGTCTTTCTTGCTCTTTCTTGTTCCAACTCACGTTTTTGTTTTTCAGCCATAGATTGACAAATTGCTTTTTGATAAGTAAAGTGTGTATCTTGTGCTATTTTACTCCAATTGTATTGATTTCTCACTTTATTTTTAGCTTTTTTCGTAATTTCACTACATAGCTTATGGTCATATAATAACTCTAATATTGAATCTGCAATTGAATTAGCATTTCCACAATATGCCTTCATTCCATTTACTCTATGTTCTACAATCTCATTTAGTCCTCCAATATCAGATACTACAATTGGATTTTCTGATAGCATTGCTTCTAATGCTACAATGCCGAATGGCTCATAAGTACTTGGGAATACAGATATATCAGCTGCTTTGTACATTCTTTGTACATCTTTTCCTCCCATATATCCTGCAAAATATACTTTATTTCCTATTCCCATGGCATTTACTTGTTGCCTTAATTCATCTAGCATACCACCTTTTCCACAAATAACAAGCTTAGCATCATGATATCCTTGTAATATCTTTGGCATAGCAGAAATTAAATGTTGTATTCCTTTTTCATATACTAATCTTCCCATAAATAAAATGATTTTTTCGTTATCCATAGCATATTTTCTTCTAAAATTATAATCCCTTTCTACACCATTGAATAAATTCATGTTAACTCCATTTGGAACTACATTGATTTTTTCATAAGGTAATCCAAACAATCTTTGTAATTCATTTTTCATATAATTACTATTAACAATTACTTCTGCTGATTCATAAGTTAACATCCATTCTGTATCATTAATGTATCTTTGTTGTTCATCATGAATACCACTATTTCTTCCTGCTTCTGTTGCATGAATAGTTGAAACAATAGGTATGTTATAGGAATTTTTTAATGTTTTAGCCGCATAAGCTACTAACCAATCGTGTGCATGAATTACATCAAAGTTGCCTTGTTCTGTAATAATTTCATTGGATTTTGCCACTAAATTGAAATTTAATTGCATCACCCAATCGATAAAATTATTCGGATTTATCATATAATTATCTACTCGATATACTTTTACTCCCTTATCATCTTCAAAATATGGTGCATCACCATCTCTGTAAGTTACTACTGTTACATCATGACCATCTTTTAATAAAGTTCTTGACAAATCATATACTACTCTAGCAATTCCTCCTACAACTCTTGGTGGATATTCCCATGTTAACATTAATATTTTCATGGATGTACTTCCTTTCTTTCTTGTATTTTCTTTTGTTTTTATTATTTTTTGACATTTTTCTTCATTCTAATCTATTGTATACAACTTTTTCAAAAAAGTAAATGTTTTTTTGAATTTTTTTATTTTTTTTGACATTTCATAAAATTTTTAGAACAATAGGGGCTTGATTAAAGTTATCTATTTTATAAATTA
>CARUQW010000038.1 GCA_949077355.1 uncultured Clostridia bacterium
GTTAATTTATTTTTTCTGCCGTAACAATTCGGGGGGACCAGTAAGATTACAGTCTATTATGCAATTACAGACTGTTCGCAACTGGGAGTTACAAAGAAAAAATAAATTAACTTTTATTATAAATAAGGTTAAAAATAGAAATTGCCAAAAAAGTCTATCCCCTTTAGCAACCTCTGGCAAAAAATATTCTTTAGTATTGAAACTAAGCCTAAAATATGATATATTGTAAATGTCAAAAAGGAGGCAAGAAGATGAGCAGAGGAAGAAGATACGAAGAACCAAAATTGAACTTAAAAAAAGTATTTGCAGTAATATTAGCAATTGTAGTTTTTATTATGTTCATATTTATGATTAATGGAATTTTAACAAAAGATAAAGAACAAGGAAAAATAGCGAGTAAAGATTATATGGTTGTTTTTAAAAACAATAAATGGGGTGTTATAGATTCAAATGGAAATATAGTAATTGACCCATCTTATGAAGAAATGATGACCATTCCCAATAGTAAAAAAGATGTATTTTTATGTATTTATAATGTAAATTATGAAACAGGAGAATATAAAACAAAAGCATTAAATAGCAAAAATGAAGAGGTTTTTACGCAATATGAGCAAATAGAAGCAATTTCGAATAAAGACCTTAGTCACAATATTTGGTATGAAGAGAATGTACTAAAAGTAAAAAAAGATGGGAAGTATGGAACAATTAATTTAGCAGGAAAAGAATTAACATCATGTCAATATGATGAAATTGTTGCAATAGAAGGAATAAAAAATGCATTAAAAGTGACAAAAGATGGAAAAATGGGAATTATTGACAATGAGGGAAAAGCCATTTTGCCAGTACAATATCAAGACATTACCAATTTAGGAAAAGACAATAAAGATGGTTTTATCATAAAAGCAGAAGATGGAAAATATGGGGTTGTAAATTATTCAAACCAAATTGTACTAGAAACAAAATATGATGAAATAGAAAAAGTTTATGGAAATGACATGTATGTTGTAAAACAAGCAGGAAAACAGATTTTAGTGAAAAAAGATGGAACAGAAATATTAAGTAGTGGCTATGACGAAATCAAAGAGATTTTGAAAAATGCAGATAATGGAATAATTTATACACAAGGTGGCAAATATGGCGTCATGAAAACGACAGGAGAGGTAACAATTCCAGCAGAGTACGAAGAATTAAAAGAAGCAAAGACAGGAATATTTATTGCTAAACAAAATGGAAAATATGGAATTATAAATTTGCAAAAAGAAGCTAAAGTAGAAGCAAAGTATATTTCTATGGTTTATCATGAAAAAGCAGACATATACCTAGCAGAAAAAGAAAACTATGAAAATGATATCATAGATAACACATTTACTGTTCGTCAATCAGGAATTTTAATTGATTTAGATGATGAAAAAGGATATATAGAATTAAAGCAAGGGGAAGACTATAAATATTATAACTTTAAATTTGAGGAAAAAAAGATAACAGAAATTCAAACAAGTAATACATTATTCAAAAGCAAGAAAGATGGAAAATATGGCTTTGTGGATAAAAACGGAAAAGTAATGGTAGATTATCAATATGATGATGTAACAGAACAAAATGCTTATGGTTATGCAGGGATAAAAAAAGATGGTAAGTGGGGAGCAATTGATAATAAAGGAAATGTGATTCAAGAACCAACTTATGATTTAGAAGAATACTTAAAAATCGATTTTATTGGAAGATGGCACTTAGGAAAAGATATGAATATGAACTATTATAGAGATTAGAGGGAATTTAAATGGAACTAAAGACGAATTATCAATATACTTATTTTATTCATCCATTTGTAATTAAGGATGGAAAATATCAAAAATATTTATTAAAAATGTTAAAAGATAAAAATTGTAGTTTGAAAATTTTTCAAAAAGAGAGAGATTTTAAGTTATATAAATACTTTTTGCCTAAAATTAGAGAATTTTTATTTTCAAGTTTTAGTTATATGAATAATAAATTAAAAAAATTAGAAGAATTACCAATTGAAACAAGGGCTGCATTGTTGGCTAAAAATCCATGCAATATATTTGAATATACCTTAAAAAAGGATATTCAAGGAAAATTAGAACAAACAAATGGCATATTTTTTAACATTCAAAAAATAGAAATTATATGTTTTTCTACAGGAATTAGCTTCATAGCAATAAAAACAAATGTAGAGGAATATGCAGAATTTAGCAATGTACTTAATTTTAATTATAAATTTAGAGATATTAATAGTGAATTAGCAGAATTACAAAATTATGATAACATACGAATTCAAACAGATAGTTTTGCAGATATTAAAACATTTCAAGAATTAATACATGATATAACAGGTTCTAATGCAGAAGCGGCAAGGTTAAATATTGATACAGAAAGGTTTTTAACATATTCCTATGCCTGTATCAATCAAGATGCATGGAATCATTCTAAAAACTTT
Source organism: uncultured Clostridia bacterium (assembly GCA_949077355.1). GTDB lineage: Bacteria > Bacillota > Clostridia > TANB77 > CAG-508 > CAG-269. The sequence goes on from CARUQW010000038.1 coordinate 2,459, forward strand.
GATGATATCAAATATCAATTTATTAAATATGCTAATATTTTACCAGCAGACAATAATAGAGATTATGAATATGAAAAAGTGGAGATATTTTCTAAATGGAAGTATGCGAAGCTAGGGCTAACTAAATTAGGAATGACATTGTTTTCGTCTAGTAATGACATGAACAATTATACCATACTTCCAGAAGAATATGAAAATCAATATTTCTATACTTATATTTTTAACCTATATAAAAAAATATATTTAAGAAAAATAGAACTAGAATTAAAGGATATCAAAAAGATAAAAAAGGCGAGAAAAAAGTTTGTAGAATTTACAAAAAATTTGTGGATACAAGAAATTACAGAAGACGAAACGGGAACTTTATTAAATGATAAATTACAAGAAGTATTTGAGTTAGATAAGATGTATGCTCAAGTTAAGCAGAAATATGATATTTTATATAAAGAGCTTAACTTTGAAAAAGAACGAAAAACAACAATTATTATGGCTGTCACACTTTGTATTTCGTTACTATTAAATATTTTGAATCTTATAACTCTAATGCGACATTAAAAGGGGAAATTAAATGAAAATTTGTTGCGGGACAGACATTATCGAAATAGAAAGAATCAAAAAAAATATAGAAGACGAGAAAGTAGGAAAAGCATTTGTTGAAAGGGTATATACCAAAAAAGAAATAGAATACTGTGAAAGTAAAAAAATACAAAAATATCAGCACTATGCAGCTAGGTTTGCAGCAAAAGAAGCAGTATTTAAAGCTATTTCGAATCAATTAGAAGATAAATATTCCATCACATGGAAAGATATAGAAATTATTAATAACCAACAAGGCAGACCTGAACTTAAGTTGACAGGTATTGATTTGAGCAATATAGAAGATATTGATTTGAGTATATCACATTGTAAAGAGTATGCAGTAGCAACTGTAACATTGTTGTTAATAGGGAATAGAGGTTAATATGGAACTGTTTGATAGTCATGCACATTTAGATGATGAAAAATTTGATGAAGATAGAGATAATTTAATAGAACAAATAAAAAAAGCTGGTGTAGCTAAATTTATATCTGCTGGATATAGCCTAGAAGGTTCGCGAAAAGCAAAGGAATTGGCTGAACAATATGATTTTATTTATGCAACAGCAGGTATTTCTCCTAATGATATTCCACAAACAGAAGATGAATTGTGGAAAGTTTTGCTAGAAATTGAAGAGATGGTAAAACAAAGTAAGAAAATAGTAGCCATTGGCGAAATTGGTTTAGATTATTATTGGAATGAGGAAAATAAAGACTTGCAAAAAAAAGCTTTTACAAAGCAAATAGAGATAGCTAACCGATTAAAACTTCCAATTGTAATTCATACAAGAGAAGCAGTTATGGATACGATACAAATACTAAAACAAAACCAAGTGTATGCTAAAGGAGTATTTCATTGTTGCCCATTGAATCGAGAATTAGTAAGGGAAGCTTTAAAATTAGGATTTTATATTTCTTTTGCAGGTCCTGTTACTTTCAAGAATTCAAAAAATGCAGATGAAATTATTCAGATGGTACCAAATGAAAAAATATTAATTGAAACAGATAGCCCATACCTATCCCCAGAACCTTTGAGAGGTAGAAGAAATGACCCTAGAAATGTAAAATACATAGCACAAAAAATAGCCACTATAAAGAACTTAAACTTAGAAGAAGTGGCGCAAATGACTTTTGAAAATACAGAGAGAATATTTTCTATTAAAAAATAAAGAATTAAAAAGGAGATAAAATCTAAAAAATAAAGATTTATCTCCTCTATTTTATTTCAAATTTCTTAAAGCTTGAATTCTATCTTCTATACTAGGATGTGTAGACCACAAGTTAGAAGATTTTTTCTTTCCTTCTTTTGTATTATTTTTAAAAGGATTAACGATATACATATTAGCAGTTGCACTATTAGCAGTAGCTAGTTGATTAGCATCAGCATCTAGTTTCTGAAGTGCTGAAATTAGACCATCTGGATTACGAGTGAATTCAACTGCTGTACTATCTGCTAAAAATTCCCTCTTTCGAGAAAGAGCTAGTTGCATTAAAGAACCAAAGATAGGAGAAAGTATTAGGAAAACAAGTCCAATTAACATTAAAATTCCATTTCCTTTGCTATCACTATCTCTATCATTGTCAAGACCACCCCAAAATAAAGCACGAGAAAATAAATCTGAAAGCATAACAATAAATCCAACCATAACAGAAACAATACAACTAAGACGAATATCATAGTTCTTGATATGACTTAATTCATGAGCAATAACACCCTCTAGTTCATAGTAATCTAGTTTTTCTAATAGACCAGTGGTAACGCAAATAACAGCATTTTCTGGGTTTCTTCCAGTCGCAAAAGCATTTGGCTGAGGGTCTTCTGTAACATATAATCTGGGTTTTACAGATAAGCCAGAAGTGACCATTAAAGCATCTAAAATATTTACAATTTTCAAATCTTCTTCTTTGGTAGCAGGTCTGGCATGATTTAAAGATAAAACAATTTGGTCGCTGTAATAATAGGAACCCCAAGCAGAAGCAATCGAAAAAGTAAGGGCAATGATAACAGAGAAAGAACCTAAGTCTAGAGCATGGCAAATGTAATAAACAATCAATGTAATAACAAAAATAAAAATTGCAACGATAATACCTGATTCTATTTTATTTTTCTTTATATTTTCAAACATTTTAAAAATCCTTTCTTTTTATAAAATAGAGGTTGGAAATTATAGTAACTTCCAACCTTTTTATCTTATGAAAAATCTACTTTTACATTTTTTCTAGCTTCATCACTTTCTGTTTTGAATAGTTCTCTTGCCGTAAAATTAAACATGTTAGCAATGATGTTAGAAGGGAATACTTGTAATTTTGTATTATACATTGTTACAGTATCATTGTAAAATTGTCTAGAAAAAGAAATTTTATTTTCTGTATTTCTTAATTCTTCTGATAAATCTGAAAAATTTTGATTTGCTTTTAATTCTGGATAATTTTCAGAAACAGCCATAATGGTTTTTAAAGCAGTAGATAATTGATTATCTAAATCAGCTTTTTCAGCAACACTTTGTGTATTGGCCCAAGAAGTTCTAAGAGCAGCTATTTTTTCAAAAGTTTCTTTTTCGTGATTCATATAACCTTTAACAGTTTCTACAAAATTTGGTATTAAATCAAATCTTCTTTGTAGTTGTACATCGATTTGGCTCCATGCATTGTCTACTCTTATTTTAGATTGTACTAAACCATTGTACATTCCAATAATGGCAATAACAAGGATAACAACGATAGCCAATATAATCCAACCGATCATGTGAATTCCTCCTTAATTTCTATTATATACAAATTCATCATATCATATTAGTAATATTTATACAATAAAATTATGAAAATATTGTGAAAATTTGGTTAATGTTTCAATTTATTATTTTTCTTAAAAGTTTATTTATTTTTTATGTAGCAACAATTCGGGGGGACCAACAAACTTACAGTCTGTTATGAAATTACAGACTGTGTGAAGTTGGGAGTTGCAAATAAAAAACAAATAAACTTTTTAATTAAAAAAATAAATTTTAGTCATATTTGAAGGTATTCATGCATATCATATAATAAATGCTTAGACGCTACGGAAGGACAAAATGTAGCAACTAAAAATTACCAAATTTGACAAAAAAAGATAAAAATGGTATAATAAAATTGTTGCCAAGAAGGAGGTAATGAATTTATATGAAAAAAGAAGAAAAAGCTTCGCTTTCTATAATGAAAATCATCTGTATTAGCATCATATTAATCCTTATTTCAGGAATTGGTGTTATGGCAGTAAATACAAAATTAAATGATGTCAAAATCATACTTCAAAATGGATATGAAATGACAGCATTAACATCAAAAACAAAAGTATCTGAAATATTAGAAGAAAACAATATTTTATTAGAAGAAAATCAAAAAACAATACCAGACCTAGACAGTGAAATAGTAGCAGGAGAAAGTATTAAAATTACAGACAAATCTTATCAAGAAGTCCAAATTGCTAAGATAGAAGAAAAAGGTGTAGAAACATCATTAAATCAATTATTAGAAAACTATGCACCAATTACAGAGAAAATAGTAGTAGAACAAGTAGCAATACCATATGAAACCGTAACTAAAAATGCAACAAATAGCACAGAAAATGGAACTAATAAAGTATTGCAACAAGGGCAAGATGGATTAAAAGAAGTAACTTACAAAGTAAAATATCAAAATGAAGTAGAAATTGAAAAAACAGTATTATCTGAAGTAGTAGTAAAAGAACCTGTTAATAAAATTGTGCAAGTGCAAAAAGCAAAAACAACGACAACAACAGTAGCAACATCAAGAGCTGCATCACAACCAAGAACAACTAACACAGCAGGAGGAACAACTTATAAAGTAACAGCTTATTGTCCATGTGCTAAATGCTGTGGAAAGGCATCTGGAAGAACAGCTTCAGGAACAAAAGCAACAGCAGGAAGAACAGTAGCAGCATCAAGCCAATTTGCATTTGGAACACAATTAAACATTGGTGGGCACACTTATACAGTAGAAGATAGAGGTGGAGCAGTAAAAGGTAACAAAATTGATATTTTCGTAAACTCTCATGCAGAAGCTTTACAATGGGGAGTTAGATACTTAACAGTTGATGTAGTAAATTAAAAAACGAATCAAACAAGATAGCAAGATTATAAACTTGCTATTTTTCTTATTTTATAGTAAAATAATGCCATGATTTTGGGGACGGAGGAAAAAATCATGATAAAGTAAAAGCCTCAAAAGAAAGGAAGTAAAAAATGAAATTAATTTCTTGGAATGTAAACGGAATACGAGCATGTGTCAACAAAGGATTTAAGGACTTTTTTAATCAAATAGAAGCAGACATATTTTGTATTCAAGAAACGAAATGTCAGCCAGGACAAATTGACTTAGAATTTGAAGGATATAAAAGTTATTGGAATAGTGCAGAGAAAAAAGGATATTCAGGAACAGCAATTTTCACCAAAAAAGAGCCAATTTCAGTAACCTATGGAATAGGAATTGAAGAACATAACAAAGAAGGACGAATTATCACATTAGAATTTGAAGATTTTTACCTAGTGGATAATTATACACCAAACTCAAAAAGAGGATTGGAAAGATTAGAATATAGACAAATATGGGAAGACGAGATAAGAAAATACTTACTAAAATTAAATCAAGTAAAACCAGTTATTATGTGTGGAGATTTAAATGTAGCACATAAAGAAATTGATTTAAAAAATCCAAAAACGAATAGAGGAAATGCAGGATTTACAGATGAAGAAAGAGCAAAGATGACGGAGTTACTAGGAGCAGGATTTATAGATAGTTTTCGATTTTTGTATCCAGATAAAGAAGAGGCTTATAGTTGGTGGTCTTATATGGGAAAAGCAAGGGAGAAAAATGTAGGTTGGAGAATTGACTATTTTATTGTTTCGAAGGATATGGAGAATCGAATAAAAGAGGCGAAAATTCATCCTGAAATTATGGGAAGTGACCATTGCCCAGTTGAATTAGAACTTGAATAAGAAAGGTTGATAAAATGAACGAAATTAAAAATCATGGAAAAAAGTGGATTTATTGGTTTTCATTAGCTGTAGCCATTATAGTAGTATATAAAGCATTTGATAATTTTGGAGATGTTGTAGGAACAGTTTTTAAATTTTTTGATATTATAACTCCTTTTTTGGTAGGAATTTTTATTAGTTATTTGTTATATATGCCATGCAAAAAAATAGAAGAGGCCTATTCAAAATCCAAATCGAAAATAATTGCCAGAAAATCAAAGGGATTAGGCATTTTGACAGTATATCTAATTATATTACTTCTATTAGTGATACTAATTAATTTTATATTGCCAGTAGTATTTGCTAGTGTAGTAGATTTAATTAATAACATACAAAATTATTACGAAATAGCTATTAATAAATATAATAATTTGCCAGATGACAATATTTTAAAAAGTGATATAGTAAATGATTTAATAAAAAATATTCAAAATCTTAATATTAAGCAATATTTCAAATTAGATAAAATATTAGAATATGTTATGAGTGCTATTGATGCTGTAACAGGATTATTTGATGTTGTAGTTTCTGTTATTGTATCAGTCTATATCTTGGCAGAAAGAAAACAAATCATAACAGGAGTTAAGAAATTTGCAGAAGCTATGTTTAAAGAAAAAACTTACAAAAATTTAGGAAAATACTTTGATAATTCAAATCAAATATTCTTTAAATTTATAGCAAGCCAATTTTTAGATGCGATTATTGTAGGAATTTTAGTAACAATTGCTATGACAATTATGGGAATCAAATATGCGCCATTATTAGGATTTTTAATTGGATTATTTAATATGATTCCATACATTGGAGCAATTATTGCTGTAGCAATTTCAGCAATTATAACATTAATAACAGGAGGCTTATCACAAGCCATCTGGATGTTGATTGTGGTAATTATTTTACAGCAAATTGATGCTAATATTATTAACCCTAAAATTATAGGGCAATCTTTAAAAATAAGTCCATTGTTAGTAATATTTGCCATTACAGTTGGAGGTGCCTACTTTGGAATTATAGGTATGTTTTTAGCAGTTCCAGCAATTGCAGTAATTAGAATATTAGTAGAAGATTATATGGAATATAAAATAGCAATGAAAAAACAGATAAATTAGATTTTGAAATTTGTCGAAAAATGTGATATTTAACCACACTAAAACTTCTAAAAATGTGACAGAATATTATTGGAGGTACGAAATTATGAATAGATTAAGAAGAAAAATTGATCAGTATCTTATCGATTAGAAAGATAGTAGTAATAAAATGCCTTTGATAATAAAAGGTGCAAGACAAATAGGAAAGACGAATGCTATTAAAAATTTTGGAGAGAACAATTACAAAACATTTATTGAAATAAATTTTGTGTTTCAACCCGAATTTAAAACAATATTTGAAGATGGATTTGTAGTTGATAATATTATAAAAAATATAACATTAAAAATGCCAGAAGTTGAATTGAATGAAAACGATACTCTAATCTTTTTTGATGAAATGCAAGAATGCGTTAGTACAGCTACTTCGTTGAAAGCATTTAGAGAAGATGGAAGATATTACTAAATATGCTGGAAGCTTAGATAAGACAAAAATACTTAATTGTTATAGAAAAATATCAGTATTTTTGGGAAATGAAAATAAGAAATTCCAAATATCAAAAATTGCCGATGGTGCAAGAAATAGGGAGTATGTTGGGGTGATTGAATGGCTTTCCAATGCAGGTATAATTAATATTAGTTATGCATTGGAGCAAGCAAGTTTGCCATTAAAAGGCAATTATAATCCTGACAATTATAGATTGTATTTTGCAGATACAGGATTGTTAATAGGTTCACTAGAAGAAGAAGTTCAGCATGATTTAAGAAATAATGAAAATATGAATACATATAAAGGTGCTTTATATGAAAATATTGTAGGAGATATGCTTGTAAAAGCAAATGACAATGCGACCGTTTCTTTAAATAATTTAATTCATAGTGACAAATATAAAGATATAAAATATGGAATAAAATTGTGTAATAAAAATATTGGATTTAATGGTAAATTCTATACATTTCCTTATTTCCTAACATTTTTATTGAAAAGATATTTAAGGGAAAAGTAAATTACTAAAATTGCCAAAAGGGACGGACCTTTTTGGCAATTTTGTATTATTACTAATTTCTTTGTAGTAAATATTGAATACCTCCATTTGCCATAGCTGTTAAGGTAAGGACAATAATACCAGCAGTAATAACACCAGCAACAATTGGTGGAATTGCTTTTTTGGGTGGTAAATCTAAAAAGTTAGCAATTAAAGAACCAACCCATGCTCCTGTACCAGGTAAAGGAATTGCTACAAATAGAAATAATCCAAGAGCTGTGAAGTTTTGTAGTTTTTCGCTTTCAGCAATTTTTTTTGTGGCTCTTTCAGAAGCCCAATCGATTACTATTTTAAATGGTTTCCATCTTCCAAAAAAGTCAAATAGAGGTCTTATATATTTTACAATGAAATAGATAGGAATAATATTTCCAATAAAGCTACAAATAAAAGCTTCAATATAATTTAAGTGAAAAGTAAAGACACCAATTGGAATAGCACCTCTTAATTCGATGATTGGTATCATTCCTACAATTCCTGTTAAAAGATATTTTATAATAAGTGGTAAGCTAGCCATTTTTTTCTTCCTTTCTGATTAAAAATTCTTTTGTATTGTACTATAAAAAAAATGAATTGTCTAGTCCTAAATATGCTAAAGAAACCTTTCTATAATCCTAGTTTTAATTTAATTGACATTATAAGTAATTTATGTTAATATATAATTATGAAACTAGTAGAGAATCATAAGGAAGGAGTATGCTTATGAAACAACATATCTTTGTACCAGGAAAGGAAGTTTCTCCTATATACATCTGCCCTAAATGGCCCCCACATAAGCGAAGTAAAGAAAATGTAGAAGAAGTTATTAGATCAGATTATAATCCCGAAGAAGGAAGAAAATTCGAAGTAACAAGAATAGGAGAAGGAGTGAAGGAGTATATAGAATCAGAAGGGGAGAAATGGAAAACAAAGAATAAAGAGTAGAGGTGAGGTCGCAATGCGGCCTCTTTTATTGCATTCAAAAAACATGAATATTTTCAAAGATAAACCTTAGTTAGAATATATTGACATAATCTGCTAATAAAAAATAGAATTTATATGAAAATAAAGTCGAAAGGAAGAGAAAAAAATGAGCAAAAGAAGAAAAATGTCAATTACAATTTTTATGATTATGATGGTAGGAATTTTTACACTATCAACGAAAGTAGAAGCAGCCTTGCAAGCAAATGGAGGAACACCTGTAACAGCTAATTTAAATGATTGGATAAAGGCAGTAAGGCAGATGCAAGCAACAGGAGGGACTTTAGGTTTAACCGATACGATAAATACAAATTTAACAAGTTCAAATAAAAATATGGATATTCATATGCAAAAAAATACGGAGTATGGAGCAATGGCGATTTTGTCAGCATCAGCATATGGAAATCCCAATAAAATAACAGATGGACAAACAACAACAGGTAATGCTTCTGGAATACAAATTAAATTAAATGAAGAATGGGTAGCGGCAGGAAGAAGTGATACTTATATTGGAAATATGAAAAGTGCATCAGGAAGATACTGGAATAATTATGGAACAGGAAATGGAAGTAATTCAAAAAATGGTGATGCCATGGCGGAGACAGATGGATGGCATGGCAGCACAGATAATAGTTGGCTTAGACATATATGTAGAGGCGTTCGAGGAACTGATACACCTCATGCAGAATGTGCTTTTGTACGAGCTAGGTCTTCTGGATTATTTGGCTTTTACGGTTGTGCATACGATTGTACACATCAAAGGTATGTTAATGGAACAAATTGGGCAGTGTGTGATTATCATACAGGGGGAATAGGTTTCGATGCAGGATGTAGGAAAGCAGGGTATTATGAAAAAGTGCATACAAGTAGAGCATGTGTAGTTGTAGGAAGTGGGGTGTAGATAAAATGGAAAACAAAAGGGGAGATACTTGATGAGAGAAAAGTGAAAAGTAAATAATTTTTTGATATAAAAAAATAACTAAATCTAAACAAAAATATAGTTATACGGTTAATGCTTATTACATATTGACATAATTTGCTCATAAAAAATAAAATTGACATGAAAATAAAGTCGAAAGGAAGAGGAAAAAATGAGCAAAAGAAGAAAAATGTCAATGATAATTTTTATGATTATGATAGTAGGAATTTTTATACTATCAACGAAAGCAGAAGCAGCCTTGCAGGCAAATGGGGGAACACCTCTAACAGCAAATTTAAATAATTGGATAAGTGCAGTAAGGCAAATGCAAGCAACAGGAGGAACACTAGGATTAACAGATACCATAAATACGAATTTAACAAGTTCAAATAAAAATATGGATATTCATATGCAAAAAAATACAGAATATGGAGCTATGGCAATTTTGTCAGCATCAGCATATGGAAATCCAAATAAAATAACAGATGGACAAACAACAACAGGTAATGCATCAGGAATACAAATTAAATTAAATGAGGAATGGGTGGCAGCAGGTCCTAATATTACTCAGGTAGGGAAGATGAAAAATGCAGCTGCTAGATATTGGAACAATTATGGAACAGGGAACGGAAGCAATTCGAAGAATGGAGATGCTATGGCAGAAACGAATGGGTGGCATGGAAGCTCAAATAATCGATGGATTCTTCACTATTGTAATGCAAATGGTGGAGCACTATTTGATGGAGTAGCATCAGATTGTGGATTGGTTCGTGCATGTGGAGAGGCTATTTTTGGATTTAATGGATGTTCTTATAATAGGACAGCAGGGGATGCTGGTTGGCCATATGCTGCATGTGCTTTGCATGGATATGAGGGTCAAGTAAAGAATAAGTATTATAATCAATCTTCTTTATATGCAGGGTATGTAGGAAAAGTACATTATGGGAGAGCCTGTGTAGTAGTAGGAAGCGGAGTATAAATAAAATCAAAAAGAAAGAGGAGGGAATATTGATGAAAAAAAGTGAAAAATAAGTAAATTTTATAAATAAAAGAATAACTAAATCTAAACAAAAATCTAGTCATAAGGTTGATACTTAACAGATATTGACATAATTTACTCATAAAAAATAAAATTGACATGAAAATAAAGTCGAAAGGAAGAGGAAAAAATGAGCAAAAGAAGAAAAATGTCAATGATAATTTTTATGATTATGATAGTAGGAATTTTTATACTATCAACGAAAGCAGAAGCAGCCTTGCAGGCAAATGGGGGAACACCTCTAACAGCAAATTTAAATAATTGGATAAGTGCAGTAAGGCAAATGCAAGCAACAGGAGGAACACTAGGATTAACAGATACCATAAATACGAATTTAACAAGTTCGAATAAAAATATGGATATTCATATGCAAAAAAATACGGAGTATGGAGCAATGGCAATTTTGTCAGCATCAGCGTATGGGAATCCTAATAAAATAACAGATGGACAAACGACAACAGGTAATGCTTCAGGTGTAGTAATAAAATTGAATAAAGAATGGGCAGCTGCAGAAGGAAGTGATACTTATGTTACAAATATGAAGGGAGCAGCAGGAAGATACTGGAATAATTATGGAACAGGAAATGGAAGTAATTCGAAGAATGGAGATGCCATGGCAGAAACCGAAGGATGGCATGGAAGTACTGGTAATTCTTGGCTTTGGCATCAGTGCGTAGGCTTTCCGACGGCTGGTCCTTGCGGTGATTGTGCATTCGTGCGTGGCTATGGGCAAAGTTTATTTGGATTTTTTGGTCAATCTTACAATGGAGAAATTCGCATGTCTGCTGGTAAGTGGGTTGGAATGAAATGTCCTTCGCATGGAGGGAGCGTAGGATACGATAGAGAATATGGGAAAGCTGGATATGTTAGGAATAACTACCATGGAAGAGCCTGTGTAGTAGTAGGTTCAGGAGTTTAGATAAATAGTTATGAATAGATTAGATTGAAAAAACAGGAGAAAAGAATGAAAAAGATAAAAAAGAAGGAATACAAGCAATCGAATAAATCAGGGGTAACTCTAATAGCTCTGGTAATAACTATCATTATTCTTTTACTTTTAGCAGGAGTAACAGTCTATACATTTTTAGGAAAGAATGGCATTATGGCAAGAACAGATGAAGCAAAATTCAAGCACAAAATGTCAGCCATAGCCGAGCAATGGAAACTGTATGTAGCAGATTGCGTAGCAGAAGATTTAGGGCAAACCGATATCAAGCAACTATTTGCAGGGACAGTGGGAGAAGGTATCATTTATGATATCATAGCAGATGAAGAAATTGAAATGGATGTAGGTTTAATCAGAGACATTAGAAAACTTCTAAATGAAGTAACAGAAGTAGAAGAAAAATTTACCATGGCATTTGAAGGTGAACTATACTATGTTTCTAGAAATACGATAGAGAATAATGCGCAACAAGTACAATGGTGTAAAGAAATTGGAATTAAGATATGGGAATATAAAGGAAGATCTGATAGTAAAGTAGTCAATGGAGACTACAAAAACATCAAACGGAGTTTACCTATGTACCCCAAAATTAGATACAGGATTTGTAAGAGAAAAAACCAGATACATTAAAGAAAAAGAGGGAAATTTAGTACCAGGAACCTGGATTATCAAAGCACCAGAAGATGATTGGTATGATTACAAAAACAATCAATGGGCTAATTTACATGTTGAAAGTGAAGGGTTAGAAAGTTATTATGTTTGGATACCAAGATATGTTTACAAAAAAGCAGAAAATGAAAGAATGGATGTCAAATTTGTAGATTTAAATAACAATTATATCAATGCAGATGACAACAAAGTAACGAATTGGGAAACTTTACAAAAACGTGGATATCAACTACCAGAGGCGTTTACGTGGGGAGATAACAATCAAGTACAGCTGCCAGGCTATTGGATGTCAAAATATCAATTATCGAACTTAACAGAGAATGATAAATATACAGTAGACTTTGGAACAACCGCAACTCCGTCTACCATAACAATAAAAGATATTACAACTAATACCACAAAAGGAATTGCGAAATACCAGTATGCTTTAAATGGAAAAATTGTTTACACAAGTGAAAAACCAGAGAACTATACCATAAAAGGCTTAACAAAAGGAAACAAGACAATCAATGTAAGTTTGCTAGATGATAAAGGACAAATCATAGGAAGTATGACGAAATTCTATGAAGTAGCAGATGTTAATGAACCAGATTTAACTGGATTTGATCGAGATACAACTTTCTATGTATATTGGGACGAAAATGGAGTAGAACATAATGAAATACCAATCAACCAAAATCCACCAGATGAATGGTATGACTATGGAATTAGAAGTTGG
>CARUQW010000039.1:0-315 GCA_949077355.1 uncultured Clostridia bacterium
TTCTTATCGAATGGAATGAACAAGGAAGCGAAATATGAATGATATTTATTTAATATGCTTTTATAATTTTACATGGTCTATATAACCAAAATATTTTTAAGCAATTGCCTTAAAATACTTGACAAAAGTGTAGTTTTTTTGATAAAAATAAATGAAGTAAATATAGAGAAAGGGAAGGAATGAAAAATGAAACATTTAATTGATATTAAAGATTTATCTGTAAACGAAATTCAAGAATTAATTGAAGTAGCTAAAGATATCATTGCTAACAAAGAGAAATATTCTCATAAATGTGATGGTAAAAAATTAGCTACT
>CARUQW010000039.1:343-14847 GCA_949077355.1 uncultured Clostridia bacterium
GATTGGGAGGAAATGTATTAGGATTTTCAGAAGCATCTTCTAGTTCTGTATCAAAAGGAGAAACGGTATCTGATACGATAAGAGTAGTAGGATGTTATAGTGATATTATTGCTATGAGACATCCAAAAGAAGGTGCACCATTAGTAGCATCGCAAAAATCTGTAGTGCCAATTATCAATGCGGGAGATGGAGGACATAATCATCCAACACAAACATTAACAGATTTATTGACTATTCAATGTGAAAAAGGTAGATTAGAGAATTTAACGATAGGACTTTGTGGTGACTTGAAATTTGGAAGAACAGTACATTCATTAATTACAGCTATGTCAAGATATAAAAATATAAAATTTGTATTAATCTCTCCAAAAGAGTTGGTAATTCCAGAGTATATTAAAAAAGAAGTTTTAGAAAGAAATCATATTGAGTATTGTGAAACAAATGATATCGAAGAATATATGAACCAATTAGATGTTTTATATATGACAAGAGTGCAAAAAGAAAGATTTTTCAATGAAGATGATTATGTTAGATTAAAAGATTATTACATTTTGAATAAAGAAAAATTAGAAAAAGCAAAAGAAGATTTATGTATTATGCATCCATTACCAAGAGTAAATGAAATTGCAACAGATGTAGATGAAGATAAAAGAGCATGTTATTTTAAACAAGCAGAGTATGGAAAATATATTAGAATGGCGCTTATTTTGAAATTGTTGGAGGTAAAATAGATGAAAATAGATAGTATCAAAAATGGAATTGTAATTGATCACATTGGAGCCAAAAAGGGAATGGAAATTTATGAAGCTCTAAAATTAAAGGAACTAGATTGTTCTGTGGCTATTATAACCAATGCCAAAAGTGAGAAAATGGGGAGAAAAGATATTATAAAAATTGATAAAGATATGGAAATCAATATGGATGTGATTGGATTTATTGAACCAAATGCAACCATTAATGTAGTAAAAGATGATAAATTAGTAGATAAGTATAATGTGAAATTGCCAGAAAAAATTGTAAATATTGCTAAATGCCAAAATCCAAGATGTATTACTTCCATTGAAAAAGATTTAGATCAAGTATTTCATTTGACAGACAAAGAAAATCAAGTATATCGCTGCCAATATTGCGAAATGAGTTTGAAATAGTGAATAAAATGAAAATCTCCTAATAAGATGTATTAGGAGATTTTTTTACGGAATTTGAAAAAAACTTTCAAAGAACTATACAAATTAGGAATTTAGTTATATAATGTAGAAAAGTTAGTGGTAAAATTTTGCCAAAGACGGTTTATTAATGTTTGGAGGAAAACGAAATGAAACTAAAAGAAATGTTAGTTGGATTAGAAGGTTTAAAAGTAAAAGGAGATTTAGACCAAGAAATAAAAGAAATTGAAAGTAATTCTAAAAAAGTAAAAGAAGGATATCTATTTATCGCAATTAAAGGATTTGATGTAGATGGACATCAATATGTAAAAAATGCGATTGAAAATGGTGCAACAGCTGTTATGGTGGAAGAGGGGTGTGATTTAAAAGCATTAGCGATACCACAAGAAATTACGATTGTTATGGCAAAAGATACAAGAGAAGCTTTAGCAATTGTATCAAGTAATTTTTATGGTAATCCATCTAGAAAATTCCAATTAATAGGAGTAACAGGAACCAAAGGAAAAACAACTACCACTTTTATGATAAAAGAAATTTTGGAAAAAGCAGGAAAAAAGGTAGGATTAATTGGAACCATTGCTACGTATAGAAATGGAAAAAAAATAAAAGAGAGTGATCGAACAACACCAGAAAGTCTTGAATTACAAAGAGAGTTTGCCCAAATGGCAGAAGCTGGAGTAGAAGCAGTTGTCATGGAAGTATCTTCGCAAAGTTTAAAATTACATAGAGTAGATGGATGTCAATTTGACCTTGTGTTATTTACAAACTTTTCAGAGGATCATATTAGTCCAAAAGAGCATCCTGATATGCAAGATTATTTCAATTCTAAATTGAAATTATTTGAGATGTGTAAAACAGGAATTACGAATGCAGATGACCTATATGGAGCGAAAATACCAGGATTATTTCCAGATAGCAATATAATAACCTATGGAATTGATAATTTTGCAAATGTATTGGCAAAAGATATTACAGTTACGAATTCCTATGTTGATTTCAAAGTGAAAATAACAGATAAAAATGAAAGAGTTAAAACTTGTATACCAGGAAGATTTAGCGTATACAATTCATTAGCTGCTATTTGTGTAGCTCAAAGATTTGGAATTTCGCCAGAAATTGTAAAAGAAGCATTGACAGAAGTAAGAGTTCCAGGAAGGTCTGAATTGGTAGATAATAAAATGGAAATACCAATTATGATAGATTATGCGCATTCACCAGAAAGTTTACAAAATATATTACAAGCTGTAAAAAGTTATACAAGAGGAAGCGTGATATCTGTATTTGGATGTGGAGGAGACAGAGATAGTGGTAAAAGACCAATTATGGGAGAAATCTCAGGAAGAATTGCAGATTTTACTTTTATTACATCAGATAATCCAAGAACCGAGGAACCAGAGAAAATTGTAGAACAAATAGAAGCAGGAATGAAGAAAACAAAAGGAAAATATAAAGTAGTAGTGGATCGAACAGAGGCTATTACAGAAGCCATTAAAATGGCAACGAAAAGAGATATTATTGTATTAGCAGGAAAAGGGCATGAACCATATCAAGAAATTAATGGAGTAAAACATCCCTATGATGAAAGAATTATTGTCAAAGAGATTATCGACAATTTATAAGGATACAAAGTACAAGCAGAAGAAAGGTTTGGTAAAATGAGAGTAGAAACATCAATGCTAATCATAGCATTTATAACAGCAATTATATTAGGTTTCATTATTATACCAATATTAAGAAAATTAAAAGTAGGACAAATAGAAAGAGACGATGGCCCACAATCTCATTTAAAGAAGCAAGGAACCCCAACTATGGGGGGGATTATTATGATTATTACTATGATTTTAGTAGTGACAGGGGCGTATATCTTTTTAATGATACAAGGACAAAACGAAACAGCCAATCGATTAGTACCTATGTTGATATTAACAATTGGATTTGGTGTGATAGGTTTTATTGATGATTTTAAAAAACTTGTCTTGAAAAATACAAAGGGGTTAAAGCCAAGTTACAAAATGTTAGGATTATTACTAATATCTGTTATTTATGTGATTTATCTTGTGCAAGGATTACATATTGGAACCGATACATATATTCCAATTTTGAAAATATATATTAATATACCAATTTATTTATATATTCCATTTGCCATTATGGTCATCCTAGCAGCTACCAATGCAATCAACTTGACAGATGGTATCGATGGTCTTTCCTCTAGTGTATCAGCAATTATTATAACATGTTTAACTGTAATTGGAATTACAGCAGGAATGAAAGAAATATCTATTTTTGGAAGTATTGTAATAGGAGCAACACTTGGATTTTTAATGTTTAACCTACACCCAGCAAAAGTCTTTATGGGAGATACTGGTTCTTTATTACTAGGTGGTGTTGTTTCCGCTATTGCATTATACTTAAAAATGCCATTATTGTTAATTGTAATTGCACTTATTCCTGTATTAGAAACGCTTTCCGTTATGATACAAGTAGTTTATTTTAAAAAAACAGGAAAAAGATTTTTCAAAATGGCACCATTGCATCATCATTTTGAATTGCAAGGATGGAAAGAAAGTAAAGTGGTAATTATATTTAGTTTAATTACTTTAGTTTTATGTGTGATTGGATTAAAAATAGTCTAAATGTGAAATTGGGGACGTTTCCTTTTTCACATGGTAATTGAAAGTAGTTTAATTCAATTAGAAAGGGAAGAGTTTTTGAATGGCAAAAAAGAAAAGAAAAGAAAAGAGTTTTTCAAGTTTTTTGAATAATCCAATTGATTTTACTTTGTTAATAACCATATTGCTGTTGCTTTCAATAGGTCTAATTATGGTGTTATCAGCAAGTTCTCCGTCTGCTTTGGCAGAAAGTGGAGATAGTTATTCTTATTTTTCTAAGCAATTATTGTTTGCTATTTTAGGAATTGCTGCTATGCTATTTATTTCTAAAATCGATTATCGATTTTATCAGAAATTTTATAAACATGCCTGGTGGATAGCTTTAATTTTATTAGCACTTGTATTAGTAGCAGGAACAAAAGTAAATGGTGCTAAAAGATGGATTTTTATAACAAAGACGTTGTCATTTCAGCCATCAGAAATTGTAAAATTATTAATGATAATATTCTATGCAGGAATATTAATGAAGAATAGAGACCAATTGGGAGATTATAAAAAGGGCTTTATCTGGCATATGGTTATGCTGGCGCCTATCATAGGATTACTATTATTACAACCACATTTTAGTGCTTCTATTGTTATTATAGGAATATGTTCTATTATGATGATAATGGCAGGTTGCAAGTTTACACATTTTGCAGCAACTGGAGGGATTTTTGGAATACCAGCAATTGTTGGATTAGTCTTATTAGAACCATATCGATTAAAAAGAGTAGTAACCTTTTTGGATCCTTGGCAAGATGCAACAGGAGATGGATGGCAAGTAATCCAAAGTTTGTATGCAATTGGTTCACGGAGGACTATTTGGAGCAGGGCTTGGAGACAGTAAACAAAAATTCTTATACATTCCAGAACCACACAATGATTTCATTTTCTCTATTTTAGGAGAAGAACTAGGATTTATAGGATGTGCAGCTGTTTTAATATTATTTGCTATCTTTATTTGGAGAGGAGTTTTAATAGCTATGAGAGCTCCAGACATGTTTGGAAGTTTAGTAGCTATTGGAATAACAGCACTAGTTGCCATTCAAGTAATTATCAATGTAGCCGTAGTAACATCATCTATGCCAGCAACAGGAATGCCATTACCATTCTTTAGTTACCGGAGGAACGGCTTTATTCATATTGTTATGTGAAATGGGAATTTTACTAAACATATCACGAGCCAGTGCGAAATCATGATTTTGGGGACGGAGGAAAAAATCATGATTGAGGAGGTATTTAACCATGATTTTTTTCTCCGTCCCCAAAATCATCGAAAAAGGAGAGAAATATGAAAGTAATCATTGCAGCGGCTGGAACAGCTGGTCATATTAATCCAGGAATAGCGATTGCTAATAAGATAAAACAAGAAGAGAAAGATTCGAAGATTATATTTATTGGAACAACGAGGGGATTAGAAAATGATTTGGTTCCAAGAGCTGGCTATGAGCTGAAGACAATTGAAGCTTATGGTTTGAGTAAAAAACTTTCGATTGAAAATATAAAGAAGATTGGTAAAACATTGAAAGGCTATGGAGAGGCTAAAAAGATAATACAAGAATTTAAACCAGATATTGTGATTGGAACAGGTGGCTATATTTGTGGAGCGACGATTTCAGCGGCACATAGTTTAAAAATTCCGACAATGTTGCATGAAAGTAATGCATTTCCTGGTAAAGCTGTAAAAATGCTAGTGAAGAAAACAGATACGATTTTGGTTTCTTTTCAAGATGCGATTCCAAGAATTAGAAAGGCTAAAAATGTAGTATATACAGGAACACCAGTGAAGATAAAAAAACGAGATTACAGTATAAATGAAAAAAATAAAATCTTGAAAGAAATAGGCTTGAAAGAGACAAAGCCAATTGTTATTGTGTCAGGTGGTAGCCAAGGTGCACAAAAAATTAATGAAGCAATGTTTGACATTATTATGCACAAGTGGAATAAAAATTATCAAATCATTTGGGCAGCGGGTCCAAAGCAATTTGATGGGATTAAGGAAAAGTTAGAGAACAATTCTATGAATATTAATCATATTGACGGAATAAAAATTCTGCCATATATCTACAATATGGAAGAGGTTATGAATGTTGCTGATGTTTCTGTTGGAAGAGCCGGTGCTATGACAATTACAGAAATTGCTAATTTAGGAAAACCATCCATTCTTATACCACTTCCCAATGTAAGCCATAATCATCAATTATACAATGCAAAGGTTTTAGAAAAAATAGGAGCAGCAAAAATTATTTTAAATGATGAGTTAACAGGAGAAAATTTAAATCATGCAATTGAAGAGATTATTTTAGATAAAGTGAAAATGCAAGAAATGGGAAAAAAAGCACATGAGGTTTCGACGAATCAAGTAGAAGATAGAATTTATCAGGAAGTAAGAAATTTGTTAAAATAGAGGGAAAAAAATGCTTAAAAATGTACAATTTAATAAAATTATATTAGGATTATTTTTAATAGGAATTATTATAATGAGTGGGTTAGGAATTTTTTTCCTAACCTCATTGCAAGGTTTGAATGAACAATTACAAGCAGGACAGGCTGTTAATGTGCAAACATTACAAAGCAAGACCATTTGGGTATTAGGCGTAGCGGGAATTTTATTTGCTCTTATTGGAATTGCAACAGCAATATTTCTGTCCAAATTTATTATTTATCCGATTAATAAACTAATACGAAGTGCTGAAAAAATAGCAGAAGAAGATAAAAATGGGAAGAAATTGTTAAAAGCTAAAAAAGGAAATGAAGCACAAGATTTAGAAAATGTGTTAGGTGTTATGACTACTGAATTAAAGGATAAATTGAGCGAAGTATCAACGCAAAAAAATCAAATAGAAACAATTTTACTTCACATGACAGATGGAATTATTGCTTTTAACATGAAAGGTGAAATTATTTTAATCAATCCAGCAGCTAAAAAGTCATTAAGTATTCGACCAGAAGATAATACATTTGATGATATTTTTAAAAAGTTTGATTTAGATATCAATATGGAAAAAGTAATCTATTTGGAAAATTGGACCTCTACCGAACAAAGAATTCAAGTAGAAGATAAATATATGAATGTATTTTTTGCGCCATTTAAAAATGAAACAGATAGACCAGATGGTGTTATAGCGGTAATACAAGATATTACAGAACATGTAAAATTAGATAATATGCAAAGGGAATTTGTCGCAGACGTATCACATGAATTGAAAACCCCAATTACATCGATTATGGGGTATGCTGATACTTTGTTAGAAGGTGAATATGATAAAGAAACGCAAACAAAATTCTTAAATGTAATTGCAACAGAAGCTAGAAGAATGGCAAAATTAGTTACCGATTTGTTAACTTTATCAAGATATGATAATAATAAAAAGAATACACAAAAAGAAGCTTTTGATTTAGGTGATTTAGTAAAGAAATGTCAAGACAAATTAGCCATTGAAATTAAAAAGAAACAGCATAAAGTAAATTGTTTTGTAACAGCAGATGTTCCACCAGTTTATGCAGATAAATATGATATTGAAAGAGTAGTGTTAAATATTTTGACAAATAGTATTAAATATACAAAAGATGGTGGAGAAATCAAAATATATGTAGGATTTGTCTATAATGATGCCTATATCAAGGTTTTTGATAATGGAATTGGAATTCCAGAAGAAGACTTAAATCGAATTTTTGAAAGATTTTATCGAGTTGATAAGGCTCGTACAAGAGAAATGGGAGGTACTGGACTTCGGACTTTCTATTGCTAAAGAAATCTTAGATAAAAATGGTGGAAGTATTGATATAAAAAGTGTTGTAGGAGAAGGAACCGAAGTAGTTGTACGAATTCCTACGAAGCAATAAAGGAAAACTCATATTTTTAATTTTCATTGATAAGTTAAAAAAAATGATGTATAATAATAGGAGATTAAAAAATGAAAAATTGCCAAATAAATCTGGAACCATTGGCAATTTAAAATAGAGGAGAGATTAGATTGAGTGAAAAAGTAAAAGAAATATTAGAATGGACTTATTGCATTATTATTGCGTTGGTATTAGCAATGTTATTTCGTTTCTTTATAGGTACACCAACAATTGTAAAACAAGTATCTATGAAACCAACCTTGATACAAGATGAAAGATTATGGTTAAACCGTTGGGGAAGAACAACTAAAACATTACCCAAAAGAGGTGAAATTATAACCTTTGAAGAACCTTCTAAAGTAACCTATTCACCTTCTGAAAAACCAGATCAAAATAATCCAGTGGCAAAGTATGATAAAAAGAATGCTGGTCAATGGTTTGTAAAAGAATTTTTAGAAATCGGGAAGAGAAGCTATATTAAAAGAGTCATTGCTTTGCCAGGAGAACATGTTGAAATCAAACAAGGAAAAGTTTTTATTAATGGAGAAGTATTAGAAGAACCATATTTACAAGAAGGAATTGTTACAGATGTATTAGGAGAAGGTTTTGATGACTTTATAGTACCAGAAAATTATATCTTTGCGATGGGAGACAATAGAAATCATAGTACCGATTGTAGAGCTTTTGGTTGTGTTCCATTAGAAGAAATTGAAAGTACAGTGGCAATTAGAATTTGGCCATTAAATAAATGGGGAAAAGTAGACTAATTAGAGAATTAAGAGGTAAAGGATGTTTGAAAAAGTAATAGGAAATGAAGCAATAAAGGAAATGCTAGCAAACGCAATTGAAAATGCTACAACATCACACAGTTATTTATTTGTTGGAGTAGAAGGAATTGGAAAAAAGATGCTGGCGACAGAATTTGCTAAAAATATATTATGTTTAGAAAAAGAAGCAAATCATACCTGTAAGTCTTGTATTGAATTTGATAGTAATAATCATCCAGACTTTATGTGCATAGAGCCAGATGGGAATCGCATTAAAATTGAACAAATTCGTTTTTTGCAAAAAAAAATACAAGAAAAACCAATTATAGCAAACCAAAAAGTATATCTTATTAATGATGCAGATACGATGACAACAGAAGCGCAAAATTGTTTATTAAAAACATTAGAAGAGCCACCATCATTTGCTACTATTATTTTGATAGGAAGTCAAGAAAATGCTTTTTTAACTACCATAAAATCTAGATGTATGATACTTCACTTTCAAACAATTGAAGATGAAAAAATCAAACAATACCTGGAAACAAACTATGGCATGACAAATCTTACAGCAAAACGACTAACAATGTTTCAAGGAAGCATTGGAAAAGCCATATCCTTGAAAGATAAACAAGCAGAATATGAAAAAATAGAAACCATGATAGAAGCATTAGAAAAAAAAGATTTGATGGATGTAATGCAATTAGCAGAACCATTGTACAAAGCAAAAGAGGAAATTTTTGAGATATTAGAATATATCAATATATTGTTGTTAAAACAAGCAAAAGAAAATTATTTGTACACAGATTGTATCAAAATTGTGGAAAATACAAAAAAAAGGTTGAAACAAAATGGAAATTATGATATGTGTATAGATAACTTAGTTTTTAATATGTGGGAACAACTAATTTGAAATTTGCAAGTAGTAGAAAGGATAGGAATTCAGTTGAAAAATATAATAGGGGTAAGATTTAAGAAATTAGGAAAAATCTATTTCTTTAATCCAAAAAATCTAAGAGTAGCAAAAGGTGATAAAGTTATCGTAGAAACAGCACAAGGAGAAGAATATGGAGAAGTTATGATACCAAATCGTTGGGTAGAAGATGATAAAATTGTAACACCTTTGAAAAAAGTACTGAGAATTGCTAATTATAAAGATCACAAGCATTATGAAGAATGTAGAAAAAAAGAAAAAGAAGCATTTGGAATTTGTATCAAAAAAATAAAAGAACATAAATTAGAAATGACATTAACAGATGTAGAATATAAATTTGATAATAGCAAAATTTTATTTTATTTTACAGCAGATGGACGAATTGACTTTAGAGAATTAGTAAAAGACTTAGCAGCCATTTATAAAACACGTATAGAATTGAGACAAATAGGTGTAAGAGATGAAGTAAAACGAATTGGAGGAAATGGTGTTTGTGGTAGAGAACTTTGTTGTTGTTCTTTCTTAAGTGACTTTGAAACCGTATCTATTAAGATGGCAAAAGAGCAAAACATGTCATTAAATCCATCCAAAATATCAGGAAATTGTGGAAGACTAATGTGCTGTTTAAAATATGAAAACGATGTCTATGAAGAAAAACTAAAAAGACTTCCTAACATAGGAGCTATTGTAAAAACAGAAGATGGAGAAGGAGAAGTAGAATCCATTGAAACATTAAAAGAAAGAGTAAGAGTAAAAATAAAAGATAATGAAGGCGATGGATACTTTTATAAAAGATATGATGCCAAGGATATAAAAATAATTAAAGATGTAATAGTAGAAAAAGTTGACAAAGAAGAATTAGAACACAAAAAAGAACTAGAAGAACTAGAAAAGAAGGATTAAAGAAAGGGATTAGAGGGATGACTTTAGTTGTTATGAGTGTAAACGAATTACAGATAAGTAATGCCTGAAGGTGTATTTCTTAAAATCCCTGTTGAATTGTGGGAGGTGAAAAAGATGGCATATAAAATTACAGATAAATGTATTTCTTGTGGAGCTTGTGCAGCAGAGTGTCCAGTAGGATGTATCTCTCAAGGCGATGAAAGATTTGTAATTGATCAATCAGCTTGTATCAGTTGTGGTACTTGTGCTGGGGTTTGTCCAGTTGAAGCACCAGAAGAAGAATAAAATACATAATAGGAAAGGAATATTCAATAAGAGTATTTCTTTTTTGTTGTATAGGTAGGTCACAAAATTTTACTAAGGCAATTGCTTAAAAATATTTGGTGATATAGACCATACACTTTTGGAATTTCTTAAATAAATATGAATGATATTTATTTAAGAAGTTCTTATCATTTAACATGGTCTATATTACCAAATTATTTTAGAAGATTGCCTTATTTTGCTTGCTTTCTGGTATAAATTGAGGTATAACAGATATAATGATAAAAAGATGGGAGTTATTTAAATGTCAGAAAATATAAAAAAAGAGCAAGAGGAGAAAACAGAGATAGAGGTATTACAGCAGGAAGTAAAGCCAGCTAATAAGAAAGTAATCGTTTTCAACTTTATATTGATTCTAGTTATTTTTATTGGTTTGTTTTTTTATATGGTAAAGGTAGATGGAATTGATAATATAAAAGAAGTACTGAGACAAGTAGATTATAAATGGGTGATAGCGGGATTGATTTGTTTAATAGTGCATTGGATTTGTGAAGCTAGTAATTTACATATTCCAATTAAGAAAATGTATCCTAAACAACGTTTTACAAATTCTTTTAAAGTATCCATGTTAGGTCAATTATTCAATAATATTACACCATTTTCCACAGGAGGACAGCCAATGCAAGCCTATGAATTGAACAAAACAGGAAAAAGAGTAAGTGATTCATTATCTGCTATGGCCATGAAATTTATTATTACGCAGACAGCATTGGTAGTATCAACGATAATAGTCGTTTCATTTGAATTTTCTTTTTTTGCTAACTTAATGCAAAATTATGTATGGATTGCCATAGTTGGATTTGCTGTTAATATCTTAGCAATTATAATTGTTATTCTAGCAGGAATAAAAAAGAAAATGATAACATTTTTTACGACACCAATTATTAAACTATTGGGAAAAATTTATATATTTAAAAAGCCAGAAGAAACGATAGAAAAATTAGATAAGAGTATAGATAATTTCAGAGAACAATTTTTATTTATGAAATCAGAAAAAAAGATGGTAGTAAAGATGTTCATAACAGCAGTAATACAAAGTTTTGCATATTACTCTATTACGTATATGGTATATCGTGCTTTTGGAAATAGCGGAATAACCTTTTGGCAAATTATACCAACACAAGCCTTTTTATTGCTAATTATGACATTTATTCCAACGCCAGGTTCAGGACTAGGAGCAGAAGGCGGATTTTATTTACTATTTAATTCTATATTCCAACAAGGAAGCATTAATATGTCAATTTTGTTTTGGAGAATATATACTTTTTATTTACCAATTATAGTGGGAGCTTTATTTTTGATACCAATAAAAAGAAAGGAGAAAAATGGAAACACTAATTGTTGCAGGAGGAGAAATTGATAAAAATGATTTAAGGAAATATCGTAGAGAACATGAAGGTTATAATATTATTGCAGTAGATAAAGGACTAGAAGAATTAGAGCGAGAAAATATAATACCGAATCATGTAGTAGGAGATTTTGATTCCATTTCAAAAAAAATATTGAAACATTATCAAAGTAATTCGCAGATTATTTTTCATAAATATAATCCAGAAAAAGATAATACAGACACCGATATTGCAATACAGTTGGCGATACAACTGCAAAGTTCTAGTATTATAATTATAGGGGCATTGGGAAAGAGAATGGACCATGCTATTGCAAATATACATATTTTAAAGAAAGCTTTAGATGCTAAAATTCCATGTCAAATCGTAGATGCGTATAATAAAATTTATTTAATAAAGGAAAAATATACTTTATATAAGGATGCGATTCATGGTAAGTATATTTCTTTGATTCCATTGACAACAGAAGTAAAAGGAATTACATTAAAAGGATTTAAATATCCATTAGAAAAGTATTCATTACCAATAGGAGTTAGCTTGGGAATTAGTAACGAAATAGTAGAAGAAGAGGCTACAATTGAGTTAGAAGAGGGAATTTTAATTGTAATTGAAAGCAGGGATTAGAGGCGTTTCCTCTAATCCCTGTTTGTAATTTCTTCTAAATCTAAAAGTTCTTGCCATCTTGCATCTACTTCTTTTTGGAATTCTTCAATCATCCACTCATTGCCAGGTTTAAACATGTGTTTAAATCTTTTTTGTGGTTTTAGGAATTCTTCAATTGGTAATTTTTTAGCAGGTTTATAGTTGATTTTGTATTTTCCATCAATTACTTCATATAATGGCCAATAGCAAGTTTCAACAGCTAATTTGTTGATTTGCATTAATTGGTCTGTTGGATATCCCCAACCTCTAGGACATGGAGCCATCACGTTTAAGAAAGATGGTCCTTTGGTATAAATTGCTTTTTCTGCTTTTTCATATAAATCTTTGAAATTCATGTATCCTAAAGTTTGTGCAACATATGGAATGTGATGTCCAACCATGACTTTAGCTAAGTCTTTTCTAGATTGCATTTTTCCTGGAATTACTTTTCCAGCTGGTGATGTTGTGGTATCTGCAAATTTAGGAGTAGCAGATGAACGTTGAATTCCTGTGTTCATGTAAGCTCCATTGTCATAACATACATATACCATATCATGACCACGTTCCATTGCTCCAGATAAACTTTGTAGACCAATGTCATAAGTTCCACCATCTCCACCAAAAGCGATGAATTTTGTTTCCCCTTCAGATGGTAATTTTCCTTGCTTTTTCATAGATTGATAAGCTGCTTCAGCTCCTGATAGAGTAGCACCAGCACATTCAAAAGCAGTATGAATAAAAGAATCGGTCCAAGCTGTGTAAGGATAAATAAAGGTAGAAACTTCCATACATCCAGTAGCACCACAAACAACAGCATGGTCTTCTGGTTTTAAGGCTCTCATGATATGTCTTGCAATTGGAGGTGCACCGCAACCAGCACACATTCTATGACCAGCAGTAAATCTTGAAGGCTTGTTAGCAACAACATCTTTTACGTTATAAGCCATTATTTGTCACCTTCCTTTCTTAATCCTAAATAACGGTAAGGATTCTCAATTTTATTGGTTTTTACAATTTCTAATAAATCAGTGTAAACAGATTCAATGTCATCCGCTTTAGTATCTCTACCACCAATACCATAAACAAAGTTAACAGCTGGTACGTGTTTATTTTCTACATACATAGCTGAAGTGATATCTTCAAATAAAGCACCACCAGCAGCATTTAAAGAATCGGCCTTGTCTAGAATAGCAATTGCTTTTAGATGAGATAAAGCTTCTGCAATTTCTTGAACAGGGAATGGACGATAAACACGAACTTTTAAAAGTCCTGCTTTAATTCCTTTTTCTCTTAGATTATCAACTACAAATTTGGTGGTTCCAGCTGTTGAGTTCATACAAACGATAGCAACTTCGGCATCTTCTAGTTTGTATTCTTCAAATAAACCATAGCTTCTTCCTGTCATAGCTTCAAAGTCTTTGGCTACATCTAAAATAACTTGTTTTGCGTTTTTCATAGCAATTGCTTGTTGTGCTTTATGTTCAAATAAGTAAGCTTGTAAATCCAATGGTCCAACAGCAATTGGTTCTTCTTTGTTTAATAAATAATGTTCAGGTTTATATTCTCCTACAAATTCTTTTACTTTTTCATCTTCTACTAGTTCAATATTTTCAATTGCATGAGAAGTAATAAATCCATCTTGGCATATCATTAAAGGTAGCATAACATCTTTATGTTCTGCAATTCTATGTGCCATTAAAGTATTATCATAAGCTTCTTGGTTATTTTCTGAAAATAACATAATCCAACCAGAATCTCTTACTCCCATAGCATCTGAATGGTCACAATGGATGTTTAGTGGGCCAGATACGGCTCTGTTAACCAAAGATAGAACAATTGGTAATCGTAAACTAGAAGCAATGTAAATCATTTCCCACATTAAAGATAAACCATTTGCAGAAGTAGCTGTCATAGCTCTTGCT
>CARUQW010000040.1 GCA_949077355.1 uncultured Clostridia bacterium
AAATTAAGACATTTTCCTAAATGATTTATTAAGACATTATCATAAATGAATTATAATATTTTAAGTGATTGCCATACAAAACTTGACAAATTTATTTTTTATGTGTATACTGAGTAACATCGAAGCAAAAACATAAATATTATAGGTTAAGGAGCAATCGAAAATGAAAAGTAAAATGAACATAAAAAGCATTGTAATGATGGCAGCCGTAGGGATTATCAGTTTGTTTTTTATCAATATGAGTTTAGCTGTAAGCACTGCAAAAGTAAATGTAGAAACAGCAAACCTTAGGGAAACAGCAGATGAAAACGCTAAGATACTAGAATTACTTTCTATGAATGAAGAAGTAGAAGTAATCGAAAAAACAGGAGATTGGTACCAAGTAAAAGCAAAAGGAATTACAGGATATTTAAGACAAGACTTAATCTCTGTAAAGGAAGAAAAAAAGGAAAGTAACGAAGTTTCTAAAAATGAAACAATAGAGCAACCAAAAGAAGTTGCTAATGAAGTAAAAACAGAAGAAAAGGAAATAGAATTAGGAAAACAAAACGTAACAGAAGATACGAAATTAAAAATTGTGCCAGTTATCAATGCAACAGACCTAGTTGAAGTAAAAAAAGGGGAAGCAGTAGAAGTTATTGAAGTGATAAATGGATGGGCTTGTATCGAAACTCAAACAACAAAAGGGTGGATTCGAAAAGAAAAATTACAAAAAGAGGAGATTAAGCAAGAAGAATCCAAAGAGGAGCCAAAGCAAGAAGAACCAGAAAAAATAGTACAAGAACCAGTAGTTGTTAGTAAGACATTATATGTTAATTCAACCAGTATTAATTTAAGAAAAGAAGCAAATACTTCAGCAGAAATAGTAGCTAATTTACCAGTTAATACAGCAGTAGAAGTGATTTCAGAAGCAAATGGATGGAGTCAAGTAAAAGTAAGCGGAAAAGAAGGATACATATTATCGTC
Organism: uncultured Clostridia bacterium; assembly: GCA_949077355.1. GTDB lineage: Bacteria > Bacillota > Clostridia > TANB77 > CAG-508 > CAG-269. Next base: position 967 of record CARUQW010000040.1, read on the forward strand.
TTTATTATCTGCACAAAAACAAGAAACATCAAGAAGTACAACAACACCAAGAACAGAGGAAAAACCAAAGGAGACGAAAAAAGAAACACAACCAGTAACAGCAGGAAAAGGAAGTACAACAGTAGAAACAGCAAGACAATATATTGGATGCAAATATGTCTATGGAGGAAGTACACCAAGTGGATTTGATTGTTCAGGATTTACTTCTTATGTATATAAACAACATGGGGTAACATTAAATCGAACAGCAGCAGGACAATATAGCAATGGAGTAGCGGTTGATAGAAGTAATTTACAACCAGGCGATTTAGTTATGTTTGGTAAATCTGGAATTAATCATGTTGGAATCTATGTTGGTGGTGGAATGATGGTACATGCTGCTAATCCATCAAGAGGAGTAACAACCGATACCATTAATGCAGGATATTATAACAACAATTATGTAGGAGCAAGAAGAGTTATGTAATAGCAATTAAAGGAGGAATATGAAACAAAGACCAATTTTAGTTGCAGTCATAGGATATATAATAGGTATATTATGGGGGCTATACTTTCAATTTGGTATGGTCCTTTGTTATATCCTAATACTGACAACTTATTTTATTCTAAAAGCATTTTTTAAAAATAGTAAAAAGCGTAAATTCAAATTATTATCCATTCGCAGATATAGTAGATATCTAAAATTAATATTCGATGCAAAAGTAATTTTTATTATAGCATTTTTTTCTTTTATTTCAAACGGAGTGATACAGTATCAAAACCAAAGATATGAAAATAGTTATCAAGATGGAGAAAAGCTACAAGTTATTGGAATTGTAGTGAGTCAAAAAATAGAAAAACAGTATTATGATTTATATCAAATAAAATTATTCGATTCAAAATCTTTTGATTTATATATTCAAGTTAATAAAAAATCCAAGGAACTAGCATATGGTGATAAAATACAAATCCAAGGTGAATATAAAAAGCCAGCAAAGCAAAGAAATTATGGTGGTTATGATGAAGTACAATATTTAAAAAGCCTAAAAATCATAGGAAAAATAAAAGTAAATCAAGTAGAAGTATTAGCCAGAAAACAATTAAATCTTATAAAACAAATGGCAAATGATATGAATTTGGCTTTAAAGAAAAAAATAGAAAGTAATTTAGAAAAAGAAAAAGCAAGTATTTTAAAGGGATTGTTATTAGGTGATACGACGCAAATAGAAGAAGAAACAAAAGAAAATTTCCGAAATTCAAATATTTCTCACATTTTAGCAATCTCTGGCATGCATGTAGGCTATATTGCTATGGCAATTCAAATTTTATGTCAAAGATTGCTAGGAAAAAGAAAAACTAAAGTATTTACGATTGCTATTCTAATTTTTTATGTATTCCTAACAGGTTTTTCACCTTCCATAATACGAGCAGTAACACTAACTGTTTTAACAATGGGGGCAGAACTAATAAATCGAAAAAGGGATACTTGGAATGCTATAGCTATTTCTTTGTTTGGAATTTTAATTTATAATCCGTTTTTAATTTTTAACGTAGGCCTACAATTATCTTATATAGGAACTGTTGGAATTATTTTATTTCGTTCTATTTTTTTTAAAATTTTAAATTTTATAAAAGGTAAAAAGCTAAAAGAAATATTAGCTGTTAGTTTAGCGACGCAAATTACGATATTACCTATTTTATTGTATCATTTTAATACCATAGGAATTTATTTTTTAATTACCAATTTACTAGTAAGCCTTATTATTGGACCCATTATGATAGTTGGATTTTTAAGTTTAATGTTAAAAATATTTACGTTTCCATTAGCAATTGGAATTGGGATTTTAGAAGGAATTGCTAAGTTTAGTGAATTACCATTTTCAAAAATTTATATAGCAACGCCCCATATTTTAATGATTTTTTTGTACTATATAGTAATAGGAGCTTGGCAACCAATTTATAAGATTTATCATTCTGATTATTTGGTGGCAACGCAGCAAAGAACTAAAAATTTAGTAGCCTTATTTTGTTATCGTTTCCGCGAAAAAAAGAAAAAATATGAGATATGGATAAGTGTAGTTTTATGCTTGATTGTAATACTAAATTTTTTACCCCAAAATTTAAAAATTCACTTTGTTGATGTAGGGCAAGGTGACTGCACTTTTATAGTAACGCCACAAAGAAAAACAATTTTAGTAGATGGAGGTGGAAGTTTAACAAAAGAATTTAATGTTGGTAAAAAGATAGTGTTGCCTTATTTATTAAAACAAGGATATACTAAAATTGATTATGTGATAATTAGCCATTTTGACCAAGACCATGTTCGGTTCTATTTTATATTTATTAAAAGAGATAAAAGTAAAAAATATTATAATTGGAAAACAATTTGAAAACTCAGTAAATTATCAAGAATTTATAAAAATAGTAAAAGAACAAAAAGTAAAAGTATATGTAGTTGAAAAGGGGCAGAAGATAGACATCGAAAACGATTTGTATTTTGATATATTGTGGCCAAATCACCAAAAAATAATTTCTGAAAATGGTATTAATAATAATTCTTTAGTTTGCAAAATGGTATATCAAGATTTTTCTGTATTATTTACAGGGGACATAGAAGAAATTGCAGAAAAGGAAATTTTAGAAGAATATGAAAATACAAAAGCTTTAAAATCTACAATATTGAAAGTGGCGCATCATGGCTCAAAAACGTCTTCAACAGAGCAATTTCTAAATATGGTAAAACCTAAAATGGTACTGATTGGAGTAGGAAAGAAAAATACGTTTGGACATCCCAATTATGAGGTGATAAAAAGAATAGAGAAAATGCGGTGTTAAAATTTACCGTACTGACCAAGCTGGAGAGATATCTATTACTGTAAATAGAAGAGGAAAAATGAATATTGAAAAATTTATACGAGAAAATTAAAATGAAGATGGCGGAACTCATTTATAGAGAGTCCGCCATCATTGCTAAAACTTATTTACTCATGTGCCATACGCCAGTTGATGGTTCTTTGCAGATATTCTACATATTGTGGATTCTTACACATCCCTTTACCAGGGGTATCGGAAATTTTTGCTACATCTTGCCCATTACAAGAGGTAATTTTCATTACGATATTCAAAGGTGGAATACACGTATCATTGGATAGATATGTTCCAATACCAAATGCCACTTTTGCACGACCAGCGAAAAATGTATTTAGATTATGTGCTTTCTCGAAGTTAAGACTATCGCTAAACAGAAGTGTTTTTGTAGTAGGGTGAATTCCTAAGCTATGGTACTGAGCAATCATCTTCTTGCCCCATTCATAGGGATCGCCGCTATCGTGACGTACACCACTGAATAGTGTGGCATAGGTTAATTGGAAATCTTTAAGAAAACAATCAGTTGTAATGGTATCTGTCAAAGCGATACCATTCAATACACCATATTCTTTTACCCAAGCTTCTAATGCGTACCAGTTTGAGTAGGCTGGATTGTGTTTATGGTTGCCCTGACCAACACACATAATCCATTCATGAGCCATTGTGCCCACTGGAGTTACGCCATGCTTTTTGGCAAGAAATACGTTAGAAGTCCCAATACAACTAGAACCGTGGTATAGGCGGTTATTCCTGCATAATAATGATACAGCTAAGTCTTGTGCTTCAGCGGAAAGACGACGGCGAAGACCGAATTCGCTAAAGGTTCCAATGTCATAGGTCCCATCAATAAGAGCCTTAATTTTAGCGTATAATTTATTCCTAAAGGATGGTACTAATACTTGCTCATAATCGTAGTTCATACGGAAATAAACTTCATTGACGATAGCAAGCACTGGAATCTCATACATAGATGTATTTAACCAAGTACCCTTAGCTTCGATTGAAAGACTGCACTTAGCATTTCTGCTGATTTCGAAATCCTCGTAACGTGGCTGCCATAGGCGAAGAAAATCAATATATGACCCTCGAATCCATTGGATTCCATCAAGATAGGCAAGTTCGGCTTCAGTAAAACGTAACTTGCAATATACCTGAATTTGGTGTTTGATTTCTTCTACCATTTCTTGCGTGAACCGTACGTCATTGTTACGACACTTGAAAGTCCAAGTGGTTTTGTAACTTGGAAATTGATGATAGATAGCCTGTCCCATACTAAACTTATACATGTCATTTTCCAAAAGGCTAGTAATAATTTGTTTCATCTTGTAAAATCCTCCTTGTGTTATTTGGTTAAGTTTTAGCTTACTGTGGATAAAAGTATTTTTTTCCATCCACTCATAAGTTTTGTGACCTTCTTAGTATACCACAATTTACATAACAAAACAACAAAAATAGGTAAATTATCTACAATTTACCTATTTAGTAAGAATCATATCAATTAATTTTTGAGCAGCCAGTGTAGTTATCATAGATTTAGAAGTAACTAAACCGGAGTTGTCTAGTTGGAATTTTTTCTTTTATAGGAATCGAAAATAATTTTTTATTCTGTAAATCTGATTTTGTAAATTCCTTAGTAATATAAGAAATTCCCATTCCTATTTTAGCAAAATCTTTTACCAAACTATAACTTACGACATCAAACTGAGGGTGAAAATTTACTTGATGGGAAGCCATAAAAGAATTTAAGAAAGTTCTGGTATTGGAAGGCTCTTTTTGGGTAATAATTGGATAATTTGCTACTAAATTTTGTAAGGAAATGGGCTCTTTTATTTGGTTTTTATATTCCAAATTTCCGGCAAAACAGTCATGAAGAGTAGCACAAGGTGTTATATTTAGAGTATTGTCAAGTTTCATAGGAAGATTAATAATTAGGAAATCAAGACTTCCTTTTTTCAAAGAAGAAACTAGACGATTGGTTAAATGATTGGTAATGGAAATCTCGATTTTCGGATAAGTTTTATGGAATTGTTCAATAAAAGGAAGTAAAAAATATTTGGTTATAGTTGTACTTGCTCCGATTCTGAGTACACCTGTGTCTAAATTATTAAGCGCAGTTAGCTTATGTTCGCCATTAAAAAAACTTTCAACACCGTTTTTGATAAATTCAAAAAAGATTTTTCCGTTTTCTGTTAAAGTAACTCCTTTGGGTGTTCGATAGAAAAGTGTAATATCTAATTCCTGTTCTAATTTTTTTATGGATTTAGAAATAGCTGGTTGTGAAATGTATAAAAAATCAGCGGCTTTACTGATATTTCCGATAGAGAGCAACGTAATAAAAAATTTTATAAGATTCAAAATTGATGTTCAATTGCTATAACCTCCATTCATAATAAGTATTACTAATATATATTTGAATTATACTATTTTTTAGCATATAATGCAAGTAGCAAAAGGAAAGGAGCAAAAGATATGTAGATAAATAATTATTTATTAACAAATGTATCAATTAAACTGAAATAGTCAATTGAAAAGAAACCGTTTTAAGAACAAAAAGAAAGGGAGGCAACCAATATGAAGAAAAAAATTGTTGTTACAGCAGGTCCAACTAATGAGAGAATTGATTCTGTTATGAAAATTACGAATATGTCTACTGGAGCACTAGGTTCAGTTTTTGTAGAAACATTTCTGGAAAACAAAGAGGATGAAATTGAAAAAATTTTCTTTATTTCCACAAAACTTACTTATAAACCCCGCATTCAAAATTCAAAAATTGAATATGTGACGATTGAATCGACACAAGACTTAATCGAAGCCTTGAAAAAAATTTTTAAGGAAAACAGAATAGACATGGTAGTTCATTCGGCAGCTGTGGGAGATTATGTAGGTAAATATTCTATCAGAGCAGAAGAATTAGTAGATGAAATTTGGGATGTCATACAAGAAAATCCATTGGAAGCAATAACGAAGGAAAGGCTCATGGGAGTTTTTGAGAATCCTAGAGCAATTGCGGATAGTAGTGGGAAAATGTCATCTTATGAACATCATCTAATGACGATGTTTTCCCTTACGCCAAAGGTAATTGGAACCATAAAAACATTAGCACCAGAGGCTAAGTTAGTAGGATTTAAATTATTGGATGGTGTAGAGAAAGAGGAACTATTAAGAGTAGCTAGTAATTTGCGTAACAAGAATAAGGCTGACTATATTGTGGCAAATGACCTTTCGAAAATTGGTGGAGGAAAACACTGGGCAATGGTAGTAGGAGAAGATGGCGTGGTATGTGAATGCCAAACTAAAAAAGAGATTGCAATGGCCATTGTCAAATTATTGTTCTAAAATATAATCGGTAATAGGAGCATAGGAAACTATGCTCTTATTTTTGTATAAATTTAACAATTGCTGTAAATACTAGTAAAAAAGAGAAGAAGGAGTGTTCGAATTTATGAATAGAATAATAATAACATTAGTAGCAATTTTAGTAATGATTGCTGCAATATTTACGGCTATTGCAATTTTTACGCCAAAGCAAGTAGAAGAAAAAGAAGGAATCGGTTTACCGATAGCAGAAGAAGAGATTTTAGATGAATGCACAGATGAATATGAGCAAATGGAAAATGAAAATACAGTGAAAGCTAATACGCAAGAAGAAAAAACATCGCCTAATTGTTCCTTTATTACCAAAATACTTTTTTCTAAATGTGGTCATATAAAAAGTGAATATGCTAATTTACCACAAGATTTAGTAAATTTAACTAGAAGTCAACTACAAGAAAAATATCCAGATTATGAAGTAGAAGCATTTGCCAGTAATGAAGTAGTTTTATATCAAGAAAAAGATGGAGAATGTGGAGAACATTATAGAATAAAAGATAAAGAGGGACAAGTTGTAATTTATCAAATTTTGGAAGACGGAACAGAAAAAGAATTAGAAACAACAGCAATCACTACTGAATATTTGCCAGAAACTGATAAAATTAATATGAAAAATGGAATTCAAGTGAATGGAAAACAAAATTTAAATCAATTAATAGAAGATTTTGAATAAAGAGATTTGAAGGACTTGCCGCTGGTTCCGGGTTTAAATGCCACTGGTTCCGGGTTTAAATGGCAAGTAGAATTTTTCTACTTGCCATTTAAACCCGGAACCAGTGGTAAGTCCTCTAATCCCTCTTTTTTCTTTCTTTTTTGTCAACTGTAACTTCTTTTTTTAAATCATGTTTGTCAATAAATCCTTTTTGGTATAAATCTTTTACATACATAACAAAAGAAAATAGGGTTGCCATTAAAGCAAGTGCAAAAATAGCTAAGTCAATTTGTTCCCAAACACCAGAAATTTCGAATTGTTTTAGTAAAAGAGAAATAACAATGGCAAAATATAATAAGACAGTAGCAAGTTTTCCATACCATCTGCTGTAAACGACAACATCTTTTCCATAAAGGAAAGAGGCTCCGCAAATCATAATAAACTCTTTAAAGAAAACAACTAGTAAAATCCAAATTGGTATGATATTCGTAAGAACAAGAGAAGCAAGTGTTGCAATTTGGGTTAATTTGTCTGCTAAAGGATCCATTAATTTTCCAAAATTGGAAACTAAATTAAATTTTCTGGCGATACAACCATCAGCAATATCTGTGATACCAGATATGGTAAAAAATACAAAAGCTAAAATATAATTGCCTGTAAAAATGTAAAATACAATAACTGGTATGAATAAAAGTCGAATAATGGTTAATATATTTGGTACATGTTTTAACATAATTTTCTCCTATTTTATTTCAAATTTCAGTTTATTATCTTTTAGACTAACATTTACGGTTTTTCCATCTAAAAGTTCACCACGTAAAATCATTTCAGAAAGTTCATCATCAAGATATCTTTGAATGGCTCTTCTTAAAGGTCTAGCACCAAATTTTATATCGGTCCCTTTTTCTAGAATAAAGTTTTTAGCCGTTTTGCTAATTTCAATTTCAATGTCTTTTTCTTTTAAAGCATGGATGGTATCTTTTAGCATTAAATCAACGATTTGTAATAATTGTTCTTTAGTTAAGCTATCAAATGCTACAATTTCATCAACTCGATTTAAAAATTCTGGACGAAATACATCTTTTAAACTATCCATGATTTTATTCTTATTAATACTTTGACCGCCAAATCCAATGGAATTATTGTTTAAGTTAGAACCTGCATTAGAAGTCATAATGATAATAGTATTGGCAAAGCTAACAGAATTACCTTGACTGTCGGTTAATTTTCCATCATCTAATACCTGAAGCAAAATATTAAATACATCAGGATGTGCTTTTTCAATTTCATCTAATAAAATAATAGAATATGGTTTTCTTTTTACTTTATCGGTTAATTGACCAGCATCATCGTAACCAACATAACCTGGAGGTGCACCGATTAATTTAGAGGTAGAGTGACTTTCCATATATTCAGACATGTCAACTCTGATAATAGAATCTTCACTTCCAAACATTTCAAAGGCAAGTGATTTGGCAAGTTCTGTTTTTCCTACACCAGTAGGTCCAACAAAAATAAAAGAAGGTGGTCGTTTGGTATTTTGTAAACCAGCACGATTTCTACGAATCGCTCTTGCAACACTGCTAACAGCTTCTTCTTGACCAATTACGCGTTTGTGGAGATTGGTTTCTAAATTTAATAATTTCTGTGTTTCTGCTTCTGTAATTTTTTTAACTGGTATTTTAGTCCAACTTTCAATAACATTGGCAATATCTTGAATGGTAATTTGTTTTAATTTCATTTTACTATTCAATTTGTCAATTTCTTCTATTAATTGGCATTCACGTGTTTTTAAATCAGCAGCTTTTTGGTAATCTTCGGTTGAATCAGCAGCAATTACTTCTTCTTTTTCTGCTTGTACATGAGCAAGTTCTTGTTTTAACATTTCTAATTTGTATAAAGCTTTATTTTCTAAATTGATTCTAGAACAAGCTTCATCTAAAATATCAATTGCTTTATCTGGTAAAAATCTGTCATGAATGTATTTTTCAGACATGATAACAGCTTGACGAATCACGTCAGAAGAAATTTTTACTTTGTGATATTCTTCATAGTATTTTTTGATACCTTCCAAAATACCAATGGAATCATCAATGTTTGGTTCTTCTACTAAAACTTGTTGAAATCTTCTTTCTAAGGCAGAATCTTTTTCAATATATTTTCTATATTCTTTTAAGGTCGTAGTACCAATTAATTGAATTTCTCCATTAGATAAAGCAGGTTTTAAGATATTGGCAGCATTCATAGAATGTTCACCATCACCAGCACCAATAATATTATGAATTTCATCGATGACTAGAATAATATTTCCATATTCTTTACACTCATCGATAATTCCTTTCATTCTTGACTCAAATTGTCCTCTAAATTGTGTGCCTGCAATTACAGAAGTCATATCTAATAAGTAAACTTCTTTATTTAAAAGTTTAGCAGGTACATTTTGATTGGCAATTTTGATGGCTAATCCTTGTGCAATTGCTGTTTTACCAACACCAGGTTCACCAATTAGGCAAGGATTGTTTTTCGAACGTCTATTTAAAATTTGTACAATTCTTTGAATTTCTTTATCTCTACCAATGATAATATCAATTTCATTATTTTTAGCTTTGTTGGTTAGGTTGGTTCCATAAGTATCTAAGAATTTTTTCCTTTTATTTTGTTTTATGTTTTTCTTTTTTTCTATTTTCACCTTTTTTCTAGCACCGATTGGTTCTTCTTGTTCTTCTTTTTGCGGTTGACCATTGAACATATTGGAGAAGATAGAACCAAGTGGAATGGCAGCACCAGCTATTTTAGGGCTGTTTTCGTCTCCGTTTGGGTCAGTATTTTCAAAGGTAATAGCACCTTCGATATTTTCGATGTCTTCTAAATTAATATTTTCTGCTAAATCTTTAAAAATTGTTTCAAATTGTTTGGTCATATCAGATAAATTAACTTTATCTTTGGATAAAATATCATTTTGTTTGGCTAATACTTCATTTGGATTAATTCCTTTTTTCTTAGCGCAGTTATAGCAGTATCCTTCCATGGATTCCTTTCCATTTTCTATTTTTTTATAAAAAAGTATGGCTGGGTTTTCATTACATTCTGAACATAACATACGTTTTAAATTCCTCATTTCTATTTAAATTTAATCCATAATATCATACCTCAAAATTGCGGAATAGTCAATGATATCATGAGAAATTTAAGAATTCTTGCCGGAAGTTATAAAGAAAAATGAAAATAAGAAATCTTAAATAAAAAATGATTGATAAAAAATAATAGAAATGTTATAATGAAAATAACAAAAATCAGAAGAGGAGTAAAAATGAAAGTCGTATTACCAGAAGAAAAAGTATTTAATAAAAAGCAATTAGCTGTTTATATAACAATTATAGTCATATGTATTTTATCGATTGTAATTGCTCTTTATGTTCAATTTTATGCTAGAATCGATGTAGGAAGGATGTTGGGATTAGAAACAGAAAGTGAATTAGGAAGTAAGACAGAGGAAGAAACCGAATTATTAAAGGCACAATTTGAACAAATTTTTACCAATCGTATTGAAAATGCAGAAGGGCAAGATAACAAGAAAAAAGAAAGTGATAAACCTCTTGTTTATACGAAAACAGAGCGAAAAGAAAGTAAATTAAATTGTTATGATATAGAAGTGCATATACCTTATATTAATATAGAAAATACAAAGGTAGACGAATATAATAAGCAAATAGAAGATTTTGTAAAAAAGACCAATAGTGTATTAGAGAGTCAGGATAAAAATACCATATATACAGTGGAATATGTAGCAAATGTGAAAGATGACATTTTATCATTAATGATTCGTTCGAATTTAAAAGAAGGTTCTAGTGCACAAAGAGTCATTATACAAACCTATAATTATGATTTAAGAAATAATAAAGAAATTACATTAGCTGAAGTATTAAAGATAGAAAACTTAGCGCAATCAGACGTGCAAGAAAGAGTTAAAAATGAAATCGGAATAGCACAAAAAAAGGTAGAGGATTTAAAAAATTTGGGGTATAATATATACAGCAGAGATATTGCTAGAGATATTTATCAAGTAGAAAATTCAGGAGAATTTTATTTGAATAATAATACTTTATATATTATCTATGCTTATGGAAATGAAACTTTTACAAGTGAAATGGATTTAATTGTATTATAAAAAGAAGTGACGGATATCACTTCTTTTTTTGAAAATAAAAGGGGATGTTTTTTATTTTGAGTCAGAATCTTCTACTGACTATGAAAAAATTTTAACAATATAATTTGTCCATTGTGTGAACGAAAAGTGAAGAATTAGAAATATTGCAAATTTATGTAAAATATGCTATAATAGAGGTATGTACAGCAAAAGTTGTACAAATAATATAAAGGAAAGGTCGTGAAGTGTAGTAACGACCAAGGGAAAAAACATGAAGACAGCATTAGACTTTTATACGCAGGCATTTATTCAGGCAGCAAGTGAGGCAGAAAGAGAGCAATTGCTTCCCTATTTAAAGGAAAGAGATATGGTAAGGCAGATTGCTCGGATGAGTCATCCACAAACGAGAGAATCAATACCGCTTAGGGAAGAGAACAAGGAAATTACGAGACAGCGGAGACTGGTAGATATGGCACTGACCTTAAAGTGTTTTCACTTGTCAGAAGCAGAGCCGATTAAAGGCATTTCATCCTTAAAAGAGATGGATTTTGGCTTACGGCAGGAGCTTACTAGGGTTGGATGGATTCTCTTTGAAAGAGATGGCAGACCTGTAATTTATAGTTATTTGCCAACACGTCATCAGAAGCCTGCGATTCCAGCGTAAAAAAACCTTGTTGCAGTGTACTGCAACAGGGTTTTTCCCGTTGTGATTATGGTTGTTCTCCTAAAGTAATGGTTAATTCTTTTTCTTGTCCATTGCGATTTACTTTGATTTTCATTTCATCACCAATCTTATGAGTATTTTTAATTTCATTTAATTCATCCATTTTGGTAATTTTTTTGCCATCAGCTTCTATAATAACATCACCAATTTTAATACCAGCTTTTTCACCAGCGGAGAAATCATCGATGGATTTTACGTAGATACCAACCTCTAATTTATTGGCTTTTGCCACTTGTTCTGTTAAATCCATACCAGAAATTCCAATATAAGGTCTTTTTACTTTACTATATTGAATTAATTGAGATGTAATATCAGTTGTTGAATTGATTGGAATAGCAAATCCCATACCTTCAATTCCTGTTCCAGAAAGTTTTAAGGTATTAATACCAATTACTTTTCCTTCACTATTAACCAAAGCACCACCACTATTACCAGAGTTAATAGCAGCATCTGTTTGAATCAAAGTGAATTTTTTTCCATCAGAATCGGTAACTTCTCTGTTAACAGCACTGATAACACCACAGGTAATACTACTTTGCATTCCTAAAGGATTACCAACAGCCATAGCAAATTCACCAACTTTGATATTATCAGAATCAGCAAATTCTGCTTTGGAAAGACCTGTTTTTTCGATTTTGATAACAGCTAAATCAGTTTGTTCGTCAGTTCCTATAATTTTTGCTTCATATTGATTTTCGTCATTGAATAAAGTAACTGTTATTTTGGTTGCTTCTGATACTTCGTAGTAAGACTCAGAAGAGGAAGTAGCTACAATATGATTATTTGTTAAAATGTAACCATCGTCACTCATAATAATACCAGAACCACTAGCTTTTGCAGTGCTTGTTTGTGCTTGCCTACCAAACATAGACATAAGTGAATTTACATTATATTCTACTTCAATTCCTACAATTGATGGTAAGACTTTATTAGCAGCAAAAATAGAGGTATCAGAATAATTAGAAAGTGAAGTTTGACTTACATATCCTGCGTTTTGCGAATCAGAATTATTTGTTGTGCTAGTAGGAATATTTAGTATTTTAGAGCGAATAGAAGGAACACCGAAACAAGTTCCTAGTACGATAACACATCCCATTACACCACTAAAGAAAGGGATTAAAACACTTTTTCCAAAACCGACTTTTGTTTTTGAGCTTGTTTCATTTTTGTAGGCCGCCTTATATGTATTAGTGTTTTGAACGGTTTTAAAGTTTTGCATTTTTTCATTTTTCTTTTCATTTTCTTCCATTTTGTTTAAACCTCCTAAATAAATAACTATTAATATAATAACCGATTGTGGTAATATAATACAATAGATTTGTGAAATTTGTGTGAAAAAAAGTTGCCTTTGTATTGAAAATATGAAGATAAAAATATATAATGTAAAAAAAAATAAGTAAAGGATGAGAAATATGAAAAAAGAAAAGGCAATTACTATGCTTAGTTTAATACTTACAGTAGCGGTATTAATTATTTTAGCAGGAACAAGTATTCATTTTGGAAAAGGAATGTTTGAAAAAACAAAGTTAGAAGAATTAAAAACCAATATGCTGTTGATTCAGGCCAAAGCAAGAGAATATGTAGAAGAAGCAAACTTTAGAATTGGAATTGTTTCTGATGTTGAAAAACAACAAAAGACTAGTACTGTGAGAAATGAAATATATGTACAAGAACAAGGGTTAAAAGAAACTAGAACCATTCCTAGTTATATTAAGGATTCAGATGGTAAGGGGTATTATTATTTTACAGATGCAACCAAGGAAAAATGGGGATTAGAAAAATTGGAAAATCCAGAAGAATATTTGCTTGAATTTGATGAGAGTAATTTGAAAGTAGAAATTTATAATACTGAAGGATATGATGAAAAATATTCTTTGACAGAAATTAATGGGATTCAAAAATAGATAAAATATGCTTTATTCATTAAATTATAAAAAGTTTATCTATTTTTTCTTTGTAACTCCCAGCTGCAAACAGTCTGTAATTGCATAACAGACTG
>CARUQW010000041.1 GCA_949077355.1 uncultured Clostridia bacterium
TCTTGCTGGTCCCCACGAATTGTTACTACAGAAAAAATGGATTAATTTTTCAATTTAAAAAATAGACAACAAAAATTGCCAAAAAGGTCCGTCCCCTCTGGCACCTTCTGGCAATCTTTTAATCTCTATAATAAAATTTTACATATTAATTCTAAAAAAGTATTGACAAATAGAACTCATGATGTTATATTTACTCATGAAGGAAGTGGTAGAAATGGAAGTCGAAATCGATTTTAAAGTAATTGGGCAAAGGATAAAAGAAGCTAGAAAATTAAAAGGATTATCACAAGATAAATTATCAGAAGAAATTGATGTATCACCAGCATATATTAGTAGAATAGAAAGAGGAACTTCAGAAGTAAGTTTAAAAAGATTAGTTCAAATAGCCAAAGCATTAAATTGTAGTGTTGAGTATTTAGTAGGAGGAACCATACCAAAAGCAAACAATTATTTAAATAGAGATTTATATGAAACATTGTCAAATTGTAGTCCATCGAAACAACGTTTAGTTTATAATATTGCACAAATTGTATCCCATACAAAATTTGTATAAGAAATTATCTTTACAAAAAGTCGAAAATAGTATAAACTTAGGGACAGGTGATTATAAATGTATTTAAAAAGATTAGAACTACAGGGATTCAAATCATTTGCCGATAAAACCATACTAGAATTTAGACCAGGAATAACAGGAGTGATTGGACCAAACGGATCCGGAAAAAGTAATATATCAGATAGTATCAGATGGGTACTACGGTGAGCAAAGTATGAAATCATTAAGAGGAACAAAATCCTTAGATATTATATTTGCAGGAACACAAAATAGAAAGTCTCTAGGATTTGCAGAGGCTTCTTTAGTATTTGATAATACAGATGGAGCATTACCAATTGAATATACCGAAGTAACAGTAACTAGAAAAATATATAGAAGTGGAGAAACGGGATATTTTATTAATAAAGTGCCATGTCGATTAAAAGACGTATTAGAACTGTTTATGGATACAGGAATTGGGAAAGATGGCTATTCAATAATTGGACAAGGTAAAATTGACGAGATTTTAAGTAACAAATCAGAAGACAGAAGACACATCTTTGAAGAAGCAGCAGGAATCGTAAAATTTAGAACGAGAAAAGAAGAAAGCGAAAAAAAGCTAGAACGTACCAAACTAAATTTACTTCGTATCAATGATATATTAGCAGAAATCGAAGCAAATATAGAGCCACTAAAAGCACAATCAGAAAAAGCTAAAAAATATCTAAATTTAAAAGAGGAATTAAAAGGCATAGAAATAGGATTGTTTTTATATAACATAGAAAAATATAAAGCAGATTTAGAAAAAATTATAAAAGATGAAGAAATCTATACAGCACAATGTACAGAGGAAGAAGAAAAACTAGAGAGAATAAAACAATTAAAGGAAGAATTAAAAGTCCAAGTAGAAGAAATAACCAATCAAATAGAAGAAATGTCAAATATAGGATTTGCTAGCCAAAAAGAAATCGAAATGTTAAATTCAGATATCAATGTAGCTAATACAAGAATTCATAATAATTGCGAAAACAAAGAAAGATTTGAAAAAGAAATCGAAGAAGCCAATACCAAAAAACAAGAGCTAGAAGAAGAAATGAAGCAAAGAGAAGAAAAGAAAGTAAATCTAAAACAAAACAAAGAAAAGTTTGAAAAAGAATTAGAAGAAAAAGAAAGAGAATTAGCAAAGATAACAGAAAAACTATCAAGCAAAGAGTTAGAAATAGAAAAACATAAGCAGAAAGTAGAAGAAAACACAGATCAAAAATATGAATTGCAAGCTCAAATGCATACACAAGATATCAATCATGAAAATTATGAAAAAAGGCAAAATCAAATTAAAGGAGAAATTGCCAATTATATTTCTGAATTAGATAGTACAAGGCTTCAAAAAGAAGAAATCGCGAAAGAATTTTATGAAATTGATAGCAAAAGAAATAAAGTAGTAAAATCAATTGAAGAAATCAATACCATGAAAGAAGATGCTGACAAAAAAATAAATCAGTATCAAGCCAATATAAATGCCTACCAAAGTGAAATGAGAATAAAAGAATCAAAATTGAAATTCCTAATTGAAACTGAAAAAGAAAAAGAAGGCTATATTAAAAGCGTAAAATCATTATTAAAAGATTGTGAAAGCATAAAAGAATTAGGAAAAGGAATGCATGGCGTATTGGCCAATGTGATTGAAGTGCCAGAACAATACCAAACAGCTATTGAAATGTGTTTAGGAGCAAGTCTACAAAATATCGTAACAGAAACAGAACAAGATGCCAAAAAATTAGTGGAACATTTAAGAAAAAACAATTTAGGAAGAGCTTCATTTTTACCAATTGCATCCGTAAAAGGAAAAAAGCTAGATAAAATAAAAGGAAACGAAAAAGGTTTTATTGGAATTGCCTCAGACCTAATTAAATTTGGGAAAAAATACGAGCAAATTGTAATCAGTCTATTAGGAAGAACTGTTATTGTAGATAACATGGAAACAGCTATCAAAGTAGCAAAACAAAATGGCTATTCTTTCCGAATTATTACCATTGAAGGAGATGTAATAAATAGCTCTGGAAGTATCACAGGAGGGTCTGTTGCTAAAAAAACAGTAAATATTTTAGGAAGAGGAAGAGAAATTGAAAAATTAGAAAAAGACATTCAAAATCTAAAAGCAAAGATTGAGAAATTAGGAAAAGAAAAACAAGAATACGAGGAATCAATTCAAGATACTTTAGAAAGTGCTACTAGTTTAGAGAAAGAGTTACAAGAGATTGATATAACCTATGCTACAGAAAAGCAAAAAGTAGTTGCTATCGATGAGAATATTGCAAGAATTGAAACACGTTTAAATAAATTAAAAGAAGAACAAGAAAGTTTAGAAAAGCAAAAACAAGAAGCAATGGAAACAAAGGAAAATATTCAAAAGCAAATACAAGAATTAACAGAAGAAACGGAAAAGCTAACAAAAATTATTACTGAATTTGCAGAACTAAACAAAGATAATCAAAAATATGTCGATGATTTAAATTATGATATTACTAATTTGAAAATTTCTGTTTCATCTTTTGATGAAAGTGAAACATCGATTGAAGAAATACAAGAAAGAATTCGAATGGAAATTGAAAATGCAGACAAAAGTGTCATAAATAAGAAAAATCAGATAGAACAAATAGAACATGACAATTTTGAATTAGAACAATCCATTGGAGAAATCAAAGATAAAATAGAAAAAATTAAACAAGAAGTACAAAATAGTGGAACAAAGATAGAAGAACTAAAGCAAGAAAGAATAGACAAAAACGAAAAATTATCGAAACAAGAAGAAGAAATTACGAATAAATTTAAAGTAATAGAAGATTTAAAAGCACAAATCGTAAAAATAGATGTTAAGAAAACAAAATTAGAAGAAGATATTCGTGCAATCATTGAGAAGATGTGGGAAGAATATGAGTTAACACCAAATAATGTAGAAGAATACCAAAAACCAGAAAATGTAGCAGCAACTCAGAAAAAGGTCAACCATTTAAGAACCGAAATCAGAGAATTAGGAAGTGTTAATGTAGACGCAATCGAAGAATACAAAACCATGAAAGAACGTTATGATTTCATGTGTGAACAAAGAGTCGACTTAGAAGATACTATGAATAAACTAAGAAAAATCATAGCAGAAATGACAACTACGATGAAAGAACAATTTAAAAAGCAATTTGCTATCATAAACAAAAACTTTGAAGAAGTATTCAAAGAATTATTTGGAGGAGGAAATGCATCACTAAAACTAGAAGACGAAGAAAACATCCTAGAATGTGGAATTGATATTAACGTACAACCACCAGGAAAAAAACTACAAAATATGATGTTATTATCAGGAGGAGAAAAAGCATTCACAGCCATAGCATTACTATTTGCTATCTTAAAAATCAACCCAGCACCATTCTGTGTACTAGACGAAATCGAAGCGGCATTAGACGATGTTAACGTATATCGATTCGCTGAATATCTAAAGAAATTCTCAAAAGAAACGCAATTCCTAGTTATTACCCATAGAAAAGGAACCATGGAAGCAGCAGACACCGTATATGGAGTAACAATGGAGGAAAATGGAATATCAAAACTATTATCAATGAAATTGATGTGAAATTGGGGACGTTTCCTTTTGCACATGGTAAAAGACCTGTAACATTGTTGTTACAGGTCTTTTTGGAGTTGGCTTATGAAATTTTTTTGATTTCCTGCTTCAAGAGGTAGCCCCAGAGCTGATAGGCACATTCGGCCATATACTTTTCCTTGAAGTAAATATCAGTAACCACAGTGCCATCCAAAACCATGCTGACCATCCACTTTTGCTGCAAGATGCAGTCCTGCAATTGGGAAGTTAAAGAATCAAAATCGAGTTCTACTCCAATATCTTTCCGGGGAATAGAATGGATAATTTCGTCATTAAATTTCAGATTTAGATTCTGCATACTAAAGTCCTCCTTTTGAATACATTATAAAGTTACGGGTGTTAACAGTTGATACCATAATACAAATGCACACTCTGCTAGGCATTTTTCCTTAAAATACAGGATATTGCCGCAGGGAGGCTTGCTTAACCAATTGCGACGTGACACAAGGTCAATAAAATTTTTAGATAATGTGACAAAATCAGAACCTTCTCGAAGAAGTGAATAAAAGATAGTTTCTCCACTAGGGTCGCAAAGTTTTAATGGTTCCATAAGTCTTCCTCCTTAATTTATTTACTAGAGAAACTCTCTAGTAATAGATGAAATAGGAATTGCACCTATTTGTATAATAAAAGAATATTATACATGACTACACATCTAAATTATAACTATATATTAACATAAAATGATAAAAATGTCAAAATTACTGAGGTAATCGCTTAAAAATAAAATATAAGATATCTATTAAACAAAAACAAATCTTATAATACCAATTAAAATAAGTAAAATGCCAGAAATAATAGACCAAATATTATTTGGCAAATGACTCAAAGAATACAATTTTTTTCCTAGAACATTTCCAATACTTAAAAAAGCAAGCTGAAAAACAGAGATAAGTAAAGGAAAAAGGAAAGAATTAATACCAAGAGCACTGCCACAAGCACCAATACAAAAGCAATCTAAAGAAAGAGCAAATCCTAAAAAGAATGCTTCTTTTGCATCAATTGAATTAGAAGAATCTAAATCAGAAGAAGTAGGATTTTTAATAATCTTAATAGTAATACCTAGAAAATCAATAAAAAAGCTATAAATTTTTTCATCGTGTTTATAAGAGAAATTAGAAGAATCTTTTCGAGTAGCTTGAAAGCACACAAAAATTCCCATAGTAATTAGAATTATATTTCCAATTAGTTTAGTCGTAAAATCAGAAAAAACATTTTTAACAATATCGCCAAACCAAACAGATAGAACAGAAATAGTAAAGGAAATTGAAAACAAAACTACTTTTGCTAAAGCTGAAATCTTTGTATTTTTCATTCCATATGTAATTCCAATGCCAAGAGAATCAATACTGCTAGAAAGTGCTAAAACGAGCGAATTAATTAACATAAAAACACCTCCTAGAATTATAATATGTCGAAAAAAGAAAAATGTTATTAATCCATTTATAGTCATAAAATAGGTGCAAGCAACATAGAATTTACAAAAGAAAAAATGGGACTGAAGGGACGTTCCTTAAAATCCCTTTGGGGATTTTTTGAAGTTTTAAATAAAAAATAAAAAATTGCCAAAAAGGTCCATCCCCTATGGCAAAATTAAAAATACAAAGGAGAGAAAAATTATGTGGGAAACGTTAAGAAAAGAAGAAGTTTTAAAAAAACTAGAAACAGATTTTAGGCATGGATTAAGTCAAGAAGAAGTTAAAAAAAGACAGCAGAGGTATGGAAAAAATAAATTGAAAGACAAGCCAAAAGAAAGCCTATTGATAAGATTTATCAAACAATTTAACGATTTTATGATTATTATTTTAATCATAGCTTCTGTAATATCAGCGGTTGTTTCGAATTTACAAGGGGAAAATGATTATATAGATTCTATCATTATCATAGCAATTGTAGTTTTAAATGCTATGATGGGAGTAATACAAGAAGCAAAAGCAGAAAAATCGATTGAAGCTTTGCAAGAAATGACACCTCCTAAGGCGAAAGTAATAAGAGCAGGAATAATAAGTGAAATTAAGGCAGAAGATTTAGTACCAGGAGACATCATAATATTAGAAGCTGGAAATTACGTGCCAGCTGATAGTAGAATCATAGAAAGTTTTAATTTAAAAATAGAAGAATCAAGTTTAACGGGAGAGACAGAACCTGTTTTAAAAGAAGCAGACAAAATATGCAAACCCAATATTGCATTAGGGGATATGAATAATATGGCATTTATGGCAAGTATTGTAGTAAATGGACATGGAAAAGCCATTGTAACAGAAACAGCAATGGATACAAAAGTAGGAAAAATAGCGAATATGATAATAGAAGATGAAGCACCAGAAACACCAATTCAAAAGAAATTAGGACAAGTAGGAAAAATATTAGGAATGGTGTGTTTAGGTATATGCTTTATTATTTTTATAATAGGACTAATCAAAAACATTGACCCAATAGAAATGTTTATGACATCAGTAGGATTAGCAGTAGCAGCAATACCAGAGGGATTGCCAGCTATTGTAACAATTATGTTATCAATTGGTGTTACTAAAATGGCAAAGAAAAATAGCATCATCAGAAAATTACCAGCAGTTGAAACATTGGGGTGTTCCTCTGTTATTTGTTCCGATAAAACGGGAACATTGACACAAAACAAAATGAAAGTAGTGGAAATAAACAGTAGGGATGTAAACTTTACAACAGAATTAGCATGTATGTGTACGGATTGTAATATTTTATATAAAGAAGGAAAAATAGAAGTAACAGGAGAGCCAACAGAAGTAGCAATTGTGAATCAAGGATTAGCAACTCAAAAAGATAAAAATGAATTAGATAGACTTATGCCAAGAGTGAGTGAAATTCCATTTGATTCCAATCGAAAGATGATGACAACAATTCATCAAATAGGAAATAAATATCGAGTAATTACCAAGGGAGCACCAGATGTATTATTAGAAAGATGCCACATAAATACAAGTGAAGAAAAAAGACAAATTCAGAAGGAAAATGAAAAAATGGCACAAAAAGCCTTAAGAGTAATAGCAGTAGGATACAAAGATTTAGATTTTTTACCACAAAAAATAGATACCAATACAATTGAAAATAACTTAAAATTCATAGGACTAATTGGCATGATTGATCCACCAAGAGAAGGGGTAAAAGAGGCGGTTCGAACTTGTAAAAAAGCAGGTATCAAAACAGTTATGATAACAGGAGACCATATAGCAACAGCTAAAGCCATAGCAAAAGAATTACAAATATTAGGAACAAGTGACAAAGCAATTACAGGACAAGAATTAGACAAGATACCACAAAAGCAATTAGAAAAAACAATTACGGAATATTCTGTATTTGCAAGAGTTACACCAGAACATAAAGTAAGAATTGTAAAAGCTTGGCAAAAAACAGGTGCAGTAGTAGCTATGACAGGGGATGGAGTAAATGATAGTCCAGCTTTAAAAAATGCAGACATCGGGATAGCGATGGGGAAAAATGGAACAGATGTAGCCAAAAATGCAGCAGATATGGTCTTAGCAGATGATAATTTTGTAACCATCGTAGAAGCGGTAAAGCAAGGAAGAAATATCTATGACAACATTAAAAAAGCAATTCATTTCTTAATTGCTACGAACATAGGAGAGATTGTAACCATATTTATGGGACTAGTATTGGGACTAAAATCACCATTACTTGCCATCCAATTATTATGGATTAATTTAGTAACCGATTCTTTACCAGCTATTAGTTTGGGATTAGAACCAGCAGACAAAGAAATTATGAATCGAAAACCAGTATCTAGTAAAAAAGGAATTTTTGCAGATGGATTATGGAATAAAATTGTTGTAGAAGGAATTATGATTGGAATGTTAACATTAGTAGCATTCAGCCTAGGAAATAAATTCTTTGGACTAGAAGTAGGAAGAACAATGGCATTTTTATCTATGGGATTGTTGGAACTTGTCCACAGCTTTAATATAAAAAGTGAACAATCTATCTTTAAAGTTGGAATTTTTGAAAATAAGTTTTTAATTGGAAGCTTTATTGTAGGCAGTATGATACAGGTTTCTGTTGTATTAATACCAGCATTAGCAGAAATTTTTAAATTGGTTCCATTAAATCAAATGCAATGGATGATAACATTAGGAATTTCCTTTTTACCAATTCCAATCATGGAATTACAGAAAAAGTTTAATGAAACGAAGTTTGGAAGAACAATTTATCAAAATAATATGAAGCCACTTTTTAAATAAAGTGGCTTTATATTATTTTCGGATAAATTTAATAATTTCTTCATCAGAGACATCAAGTGCCTTTACGATTTTTTTGAAGGTAGAAATTCTAGTATTTTCTTCATTATATTCAAGTCTTTGTAATTGACGCCAACTAATACCAATCTCTTCTGCTAATTCTTCTTGAGATAAATTATTTGCTAGGCGATATTGTTTAATCATTTTCAGTCCCCCAATTACTATTTTTTACATTATAAAATAGGATAGGTTAAAAAAGAACGACATTTTTGTCGTCAAGCATTGACTTTAAAAAAGAAGAAGAATATAATTGATTCAACACACGACAAAAATGTCACGCATGATTTTGGAAAAAAAGAGAATAATAAACAAAAGAAGGAGAAGATTATAAGAAAAGAAAAGGGAATTACATTAATTGCATTAGTAATTACGATTATTGTATTATTAATCTTAGCAGGAGTAAGTATAGCAACTTTAACAGGACAAAATGGAGTGCTAACAAAGGCAAATTCAGCTAAAAATAAAACAGAAGAAGCAGGAGTAAAAGAAGAAATTGAACTAGCTGTGCAAGAAATTATAACCGAAAGATACGACAAAGAAACATTAAGTGTAAAAAAAATAGCAGACTATCTACCAGAAAAATTAGAAAAAATTGTAATTTATGAAGTTTTAGAAGATAAAATTAGAGGTCAATATAAAGGATATGATTTTGAAATAAATAGTTCTTTTGTAGTAAAAATAGTAGGAAAATCAGAAGAGACAATAACTTATACAATAGAACCAGAAGGATATACGAAAGATTTTGTAACAATAACACTTCAAGTAGAATTTAAAAATAATGCAAGTATTGTGCAATTGACACCAGTAGAAGAAGGGGTAGAAACCCTAGAAGCAAATAAGAAGTTCAAAGTAACGAAAAATGGAAATTATATTTTTAAATTACTTACTAGTAATCAAATAGAAAAACAAGTAACTATACCAATTAAAAAAATAGATAGAATTGCTCCAAATGTCAAGATAGAGATTGATGAAACAACAAATTACATCAATGGAAAAGTAAAAGCGAAGGTAACGTTAAAAGATTTAGAAGCAGGAGTAGAGTTAAGCAAATCAAAATGGATTATTAATCAAAGTAGCAATGAAATTGGAAACAATTTGGAAGATTACACAGGTGGAACATTTACAAAAGAAACACAAATAATTGAAACAGGTACAGTAACAAGTGGAAGTTATTATATCCATATATTAGCGACAGATAAAGTAGGAAATGTAAAGGAAACAGTGTCTAAAGAGATAAAAATAAAGAGTGGATATGCAATTTATACCCCAGAAGATTTACAAAATATGAAAAATGATTTATCAGCATCATATTATGTGATGAATGATATTGATATGAGTGAATTCAATTTTACCCCAATTGATGGCTATTTTACTGGAGAATTAGATGGACAGGGGCATACAATCGAAAATCTAAGTATTAGCGGTACTGACTACGTAGGGATTTTTAGGAAAATTAAGTCAGAAGCTAAAATTTGTAATTTATTATTGAAAAATGTTAATATTAATGCTACTGGGTATCGCGCAGGAGTTTTGGCAGGACAAATCGAAATGGGTGAAACTATAATATTTGAAAAGATTGGGATTACAGGAAAAGTGGTAGCAGAAAGAGGAATTGCAGCGGGGTTTGTTGGGGATGTGATAGCTACATCAAAAATATCATTTCAAAATTGTTATGCAAGAATTGACATAGTATCATCTAATAGATATGATGCCGCTGGTTTTGCTAATTATAATTATTCAGAAAGTTTACTTGTGAGTGCCGATCGTTGCTATTGGTCTGGAAGTAATAATGCAACTGGAAGAGCAAGTAGTATTCTTAGTTATAGTAATATTGCGAATAATGCAAACCAAGCAATAGGAAAAGATATATATGTAAAAAATACTTATTATGATAAAGAGAAGTTTCCCTTAAGTATAAATACAACAACATCAGGAACAGGTCTTACAACCGAAGAAATGAAAAAACAAACTAGTTATGTAGGATGGGATTTTGAAAATACCTGGTATATGGGAGAAGATGGCTATCCAGAATTGAAGTTTAAAAATAAATAAAAGAGATTAAAATAACTATAAAGAGTCTAAGATTTTCTAATAAATGTAAGTTTAAGAGAATCTTAGGCTTTTTATTAAAGTATTATATAGAGCAAAGAAAATTATGTAAAAAAGATATAAGCAAAAACAAGTAATAATATTGAAAAATGAATAAGCGTAATCATATAATGATAAAAAAATAAAGGAGAAAATAGAAGATGAAGAAAAACAAAGGAATTACGCTGATGGCTTTAGTAATTACAATCATAGTATTACTAATTTTAGCAGGAATAAGTATAGTAAGTTTAACAGGAAATAATGGAATATTAGAAAAAACAAATATATCAAAAGAAGAAACGAGAGGAGCAACAATAGAGGAAAGAAAGAATTTATGGAAAGCGAATCAAACAGTTGATACAATTATAGGAAAAACTACAGAAAAAATAGCAAACTTATTAGAAGAATTAGAAGAAGAAGCATTAATAACAACAGAAGAAAGAAGGATTATTGAAGAAGATGGACAAATAACTATTGGGAATAGAACCATTATCTTTGGAGTAGATGGAATTAAAGGACAAATAATTGAGACAATTAATAAAAATAAAGATAAAGATGGAAATATCAATTATGAAGAATTGAAAAATGATTTAAATACTATTGATAATATTAAAGGAGTTCCTTCCGATCTAAATGAAAATAGCTTTCCAATCGTTATTCAAATTGAAGAAGATTATCTTCAGATTGATAAGAATGGTGAAGTCAGTTTAGTAAAATCTTTTAGTATTTTCCCATTCTTAAGTAATGCTAATATTCCTCTTCAAGATTTTGGAATTTCATCAAGATGGCAACATAGTGAAAGGCAAAATTTTGATTATTGGAATTTTGGTGCAGGAGGATGGTCTTATACCTGGGGATATTGGAGTGGTTGGTTTGAATTTAGTTTAGAACCTATTTTTAAAGTTTTAAAACCTGATAAAATCAATGTGGATTTTAGATTACAAGGCGATGGAGATGGAACCAGTACTGGTCATATAAATGTTTATGGTAAAGATGGTTCTCTGAATATCTATAATACACCTACTATTAAAAATACAGGAGTAGGGAATTTTGTGTTACATTGTTTAGAAGTTCCAATTAATTCTAATGCTATTTCTAAAATTGTTTTGCAATTAGATGGTACTGATGGAGTTGGTGGATGTCAAGCATATATTTCTGATATTGTATTTTCTATTAAAGAAGAACTTTTGGAAAAATAGAAAATTGCTTACAAACACTTGACACGTATTATTATATATAATAAAGTAGAAAAATTTGACATCACAACCAATAAAGCGTATAATTAAGGTATAATAGCAAATCAAGGAAGTGATAAAATGGACATAAGATTAGACAAAACATATGGAAAAAACGGAAAAAGAGTACAACCAATTCAAGGAATTCATAGAACAACAAAAACCAAAAATAGAAGAGAAGAAAACAAACATGACCAAGACCTTGAAAAAAGAAAAGCACAAAAAACATTTCAAGAATACCTTCAAGAAAAAGCAAAAGAAGGAAATAAAAAAACAGGAATAGACACAATTACAATATCACAAAAAGGAAGAGAATCTTTATCTAATGAGCATGGTGAAAGATAAGAAACCGAAAATATTCTAGTTAATTTTTAGCTAGAATATTTTTTCATTTTTACTAAACTATAACGAAATAAGAAAAACTTAAGAAATAATAAATTGACACGTTTTTCATAAAGTCATATAATAAAAAGCAGGAGAGTGAAAAATGGAAGGATTAACCACAGAAGAAGTAAAACAAAGACAAGAAACGGGACAAGTTAATTATGATACAAGTGTACCAACCAAAAGTATCAAAAAAATATTATATGATAATTTTTTTACCTTATTTAATTTCATAAACTTAATTTTAGGAATTGCCATATTTTTAGTTGGTTCCTATAAAAATATGTTATTTTTAGGAATTATCATTATTAATACAGCAATTAGTACCATACAAGAAATTCACTCTAAAAAAGTAATTGATAAACTATCCATTATGAGTAGTAGCAAAGCAAAAGTTATTCGTGATGGAAAAAAACAGGAAATATCTATCCATGAAATTGTAATGGATGATATCTTAGAATTAAAAACAGGAAGCCAAATTGCAACAGATAGCATAATAATAGAAGGAGAAATTCAAGTAAATGAATCCTTTATTACAGGCGAACCCAATAGCATTTATAAAACTAAAGGAGACAAATTATTATCAGGAAGTTACATTGTCAGTGGAAAATGTATTGCGAAAGTAGAACACATAGGAGAAGAAAATTATACCGCCAAGATTTCAAGTGGAGCTAAATATGTTAAAAAAGTCAATTCAGAAATTATGAATTCTCTTAATAAAATTATTAAATTTTTAACTTTTGCCATCATTCCAATTGGAATCGGATTATTTTATACCCAACTACAAATTGATGATGTGACATTTCAAGAGGCAGTGGTAAAAAGTGTTGCAGGGATTATAGGAATGATACCAGAAGGGTTAGTTCTTTTAACGAGTACAGTATTGGCAGTAAGCATCATTAGACTTTCAAAATCGAAAGTGTTAGTGCAAGAGTTATATTGTATAGAAACATTAGCTAGAGTAGATACCTTATGCTTGGACAAGACGGGAACATTAACAGAAGGATGCATGGAAGTAAAAGATTTCATACCAGTCAATCGAAACAAAAAGCAAATGAGCAATATACTAGCCAATTTGGCAAAAGCGTCTGAAGACGAAAATGCAACAATAGAAGCTATTAGAAATTATTTTACAAAAACAGGAGAAGTATGGAAAACAAAGCAAAAAATAGCATTTTCTTCTCAAAATAAGTGGTCTGGTATTTGTTTCGAAAAAGAAGGAACCTATCTATTAGGGGCACCAGAATTTGTCATAAAAGATAAAGTAGAAAAATATGCCAAAGACTATAGAGTATTGGCAGTAGCACATACGAAAGAAGAAATTCAAAATAATCAATTACCACAAAACATAGAATTAATAGGATATGTATTGATTCTAGACAAAATTAGAAAAGAAGCCAAACAAACACTAAAATATTTTGATAAACAAGGAGTAGACATTAAAATTATTTCAGGAGACAACCCAGCCACAGTTTCTAAAATAGCCAAGCAAGTAGGAGTAAAAAATTATGACCAATACATAGACATGAGTACCTTAAAAGAAGAGGAGATAGGAGAAATTGTTTTAAAATACACCATATTTGGTAGAGTCTCACCAACGCAAAAAAAGCAATTAGTAGAAGCTTTACAAAAATCAGGAAAAACAGTGGCAATGACAGGAGATGGAGTAAATGACGTATTAGCATTAAAAACAGCAGATTGTAGTATTGCTATGGCAAATGGAAGTGATGCAACCAAAGCAGTAGCACAATTAATCTTATTAGATTCTAATTTTGCATCGATGCCCAAAGTAGTAGCAGAAGGAAGAAGAACCATTAATAATATTCAGCGTTCCGCAACTTTATTTTTAGTAAAAACCATTTACTCTGGATTATTAGCTGTTATGTTCTTGTTTATGGGAGAAGCTTATCCATTTGTACCAATACAAATGAGTTTAATTGGTACTGTCACAATTGGTTTACCATCATTTTTATTAGCACTAGAACCAAATAAAGAGAGAATTCGAGGAGACTTTTTAAAAAATGTTCTCAAAAAAGCCCTACCAGTGGGATTAACAGTGATTTTAAATATTTTTGTTTTAACTCTATTAAATAAAAAAGCAATTATTACAGAAGAACAATATTCAAGCTTATGTGTGATAGGAACAGGAATTTGTGGCATCATACTATTATTTACATTAGCAAAAACAAGAAAAAGTGAACCTAGTAAACTACCAGTTTCTCTTTTTCGAGTATCTTTAGCAATTATAATTACGATACTATTTATTTTAGGGCTAACTATATTTAATTGGTGGTTTAACATTGCACCACTTATGCCAATATTAAAAGTGATTATAAAACTTATAATTCTTTCTATGATTAATTTTTCAATATTAACAATATTATTTAAAAAAATAGAAAAAGAATCCTGACTTGAAGTGAACCCAAATTATTAGACAAAAAAGTTTAATAAGGAGGGTTCATTTTA
>CARUQW010000042.1 GCA_949077355.1 uncultured Clostridia bacterium
GCTTGAAAGAAATAATTTATAAAATAGATAACTTTAATCAAGCCCCTATTGTTCTCTATGGATTAATACAGGTGTTGTAGGAATGAGGCATACAATGAAGAAACTGGACTTTTGAAGCTAAAAGTGATATAATTAAAAGGAAGAGATTGGAGATGAGGTAAATGCAAAAAATATTAAAAAGTAAATTAATAATAATAATTGTGATATTTCCAATCATATTATTTTTAAGTAATATGTTGATAATTTTGCATGCTATCGCTAGTGATAATGAAAAAAGCCTTCGGACCAAGTGTAGGAAGTGCCAATAGAGGAATAGGAATGATAGCTGGAAATGTAAGAGAATATATAGATGATGAAAATGAAAATGCGATTAGTAATATAAAAATAGAATTGTTTGATCAAGATGAAAATAAGGTACAATTATATGATAATAGTGGTAGCGAAATAGATGGAATCTATTCAGATGAAATGGTAATTATCAAATAAATGGGATTGATACAGCTCAAATAAGGATTGGTGAAAAAGGAGAAGTCGTAACAGATAGTATAGCATACACTGTTCAATTTACTTATGGAAGTGAAGAACAATTAAGAATAAATCCAAAGTATAATGGGCAAGATTATGAAAGTAAAAAAGATAGCAAAAATATCGAAGTAAAAATAGAAGAAAAAGATACATCAGAACAAATAGAAGAAATTAAAGAAAAAGAAGAAGAAATAGAAAAAGAGTATTATAAAGAAGGACAAAAAATAGATATTTATTTTATTCTAGACTGTTCAGGAAGTATGAGTTTAGCAGTAGAACAATCAAAAGAAGGATTAAAAAATATTGCTAGCAAAGTTTTTGAAAAATATGGCGATGATGCCAGAATTGGATTAATAACTTATGGTGGATATTATGATGGAACAAGAAGAATAAAAAGAAAAGAAGAAACGCTAGATGCTAATACAAGATTTCAAGATAGAATTAGAACGGTAAAGAAAGAATTACCATTAACATCACAAGCGGAATGTTGTGGAAAAATTGCAGAAGCATTAGACGGCTTAAGGGCAACAGGAGGAAATTATAACCGAGAAGCAATTGAACTAGCAAGAGAAGCAATACTAGATGAAGGAAGAGAAGATAGCGAAAAATATATTATTTTAATAGGAGATGGAGTTGCAGAAGTTGAGGGAACAAAGAACGCATATAAAAAAGCTTCTAACGAATATGGAATTAATATGTTTAGTCTTTTAGTGGGTGATAAAGGAATAATTAAGAAGTATTGGGATAATATTATGAATTCATTAGCAGGAACAGACTGGTATTATTCAGAAGAAGAAAATACAGCCAAAGTATTAGAATTTATTGCGTATCAATATATATTAGGAAATAGAGAATTTATTAATAATAAAGAATACATAACAGAAAATGGAACAGAAGGAGGAAAGGTAGGAACAGAGGTAAAACTGGCCAAGGGAAAGGCAAGTATTGTAGGAGATGACGAAGAAAGAAGAGAAGAGGTAAATCAGTATACTCATTGTATTGACAATTCATTGCGGAACTAAAATTAGAGATGTATTCGAAAATGGTAATATGAAAAATGTAGAAGAAGTGGCAAAAGGAACTTATATGAAAGCTAAAATAAAGCTAAAAATAGAAAGTTATATTACCAAAATAACAGATTTAAATTTAGTCTTACAAGAAAGACCTAGAAATGATGTTGAAGTTAGTATGGATATTAATCAAATAAATGTTACATTAGCAAATGGAGCGAAAATGGTTGAACATACACCAGAAAATAAAAATAAATATGTTTTTGATTTAGGAAAAGGATCACAAAAAATGGTAACAATGGATAATGAATTAAAACAGGGAGGAAAATTAGAAGTAACCTATCAAATAACAGTTACCAATACAGGAGAAGTAGACGATGTAACTTATACATTAGTGGACTATGTTGATCCACAATATTCTTTCCAAAAAGAAATGAATGAAGGATGGAAGACAAGTGATAGATTAAGAGAAATAACAACATCAGTAACTTTAAAAAAGGGCGAAAAGGCAACAATAGATTTGAAACTAAATAAAATACTAACAACAACGAATACAGATGAATACAACAATACGGTTGAAGTTAAACAATATGAAAGTGAAGAAGGACGAAGAATTTATCAAACAATACCAGCTAATAAAGAAGAAGCGGAAAGAGATATAGCAGTAGCTGACATGTTAAGCATTGTTCCACCAACAGGAGGAAGTCCAGTCAAAAAATATCTTAGAATTTTACCATTTAGTAGATGGTTGTAATAAAATAAATAAGAAAGAAGGCAAGTAAAACTTGCCTTTCTGTATGCTTGAAAATAGCTTATTATAGATGAAATTAAATTAATTGTTTCTTAATACCATCTACAACAAATCCACAAACAACAAATTCAATACTAAAAATTAAGCTAATCTTAAACAAATTAATACCTAAGTAATAAATAAAAGGAGAAGAAAAATCACAAACATATGTAAATAAAATCAAAACAGATAAAATACAAATAGCAAAACAAAATTTCAATCCATAATTCATAATCTTAGAAGTCAATTTATCTAAATTTTTAAAATTCTCAAATACTTTTCTTAACATAGGACACCTCTATTAAATTAATAATCATCATAATTAATAGTAACACGAAAAAATAGGAAAAACAATGGAAATATATACAAGTCATGTAAAATATGGTTAATAGAATATGTATCAAAAAATAATGTTTTTGTTGATATTTTACATAAAATATGATAAAATAATACACATGATTATTGTTTTACAAAAATTTAACAATATATCTAATGTAAGTACATTGAAAATTTAATAATTTAAAGGAGGATATTTATGATGGCTACTGAAGTAAGAATACGGCAATATATCAACATAACCAATAGCTGTAATGCTGATTGTGAATTTTGTTGTATGTGGTCGAGCTCAGAAAAGAGCAGATTTATGAACTTTGAGGAGTTCAAAAGGATTATTGATGCTAAAGATAATTTATTTGAACTTCAGATTGAAGGCGGAGAACCTTTGTTGCATAAAGATATGTATCATTTTATGCAGTATGCTACAAACACAGGAAGATGTTTAAAAATTATTATCCTAACAAATGGTTTTCTGTTAGAAGAACACTTTAAACATTTGATTGAATTTGGAGAAAGAAATAATATCTCCATTGTAATCAAAGTAAGTGTTAACTATTGGTTGTATGACATGGACAATAATATTGTGCAGAAATGTAGGAAATTCTATGATTTATCAAAAGAAAATCCGAATTTCAGTATTATCTTAAATGTCAGGCTTCGCCATGGAGATGACTGGATTGTAAAATTGATAGAAGAGGCAGAACTTAAAGAAATTTCTAATATTTTCTATTTGCAAAGCTATGGCAGATATGAAAATGAAGAAGGATATTCTAAACCAATTATTGTACAAAACATTGATGATTGGTTTGTTTATGCATGTGACGGTAAATGTTTTGGAAAAGATTTAATTGCAAGAAGCAACCATGAAAGGGGATTATAATATGAATACAATAAAATTTGAACCAGCGAATAAAACTAAAACAGAAACACATGATGTTGAAAAGTACACCATTAAAAAAATGGACTTTGCAGGTAAAGAATATGATATATATAGCAACGTAGGACTTACAATTTATGTCACTAACAGATGCAATGCAGATTGTTATTTTTGCATGAATAAGTATGAAGCGAATTTCTTATGTTCAAAGGAAATTTTAGACGATGAAGAGTACCTTAGAAGATTGGAATATATTCTTCAGTATTTAAGACCGCTGAATCCTTCCGTTATGATTACAGGTGGAGAACCGACAAAAAGTAAACGGTTACCAGAGGTTATTAAGCTTGTTCATAAATATGGATATAAACTTAGATCTTTTTCTACAAATGGAAGTGGACTTTTAGATATTATCGATGGAAAATCTATTTTACAGTATATGTATGAAAACGATTTTTTGAACAATATTAACATCAGCCGGCATTCAGTGTCAAGAGAGAGAAATTATGCAATTATGAAAAACAAAGAGGATTTGACAAATGGGCAGTTATCCCAAATTGCGAGCTTTTGCGATGAACACAATATGAGAGCAAGAATGGGTTGTACTTTGCAAAAATCTTCTGTAAATAATTTGCCTGAAATGCTTAAGTACCAAAGGTACTATGAAGATTTAGGGATTGATACCGTTATTTTTAGAGAGTTAGTTCCAATAGATTCAAACAAAAAAGGATTCGAAAGATATCAAAAAGAATTTGTTGATATTTTTAAAATTGTTAAGAACATTGAACTGAGTCCAGAATTTGTCTATTTATATACTCTGGATGGGCTATATTATAGTGTAAAACATTTTCAATATAAAGATAAACTGGTAAAATGTTACAAAGAAAAGAATACAGCAAGCCCAGATATTGTAAGAGATTTAATCTTTTATGCTGATGGAAGGCTGGTCGATACCAATTGGAATGATGTTTCTAAAGTGTTATTATCATATGGAGGAAGATAGAATGAGTACATTCGAAGATATTCGCTACACTAGACAGGCTGATTTTAATATTTCAAACAAAGAACTTATTGACTTTGAGTTTGATATGCCTAAAAAAGTATATTCTAATTGTAATCTTTCAATTTTTATCGATGATTATTGCAATGCCGACTGTAAGTTCTGCGTTGCACAGCTTCGGTATGAAAATAGGAGTAAAATATATCAAAAAGCAAAAATTGAAGATGATGAAGAGTATTTTAGAAGATTAGAAGAAGTGCTTGCAAAAATTGCACCACTTAATGTGAGTGTATCTTTAACAGGCGGAGAACCTACTATTTCTCCAAGAATTTTTAGAGTATTGGAGCTTCTGAACAAGTACAATATCAGAAAAAGAACAATAACAACGAATGGAAGCGCCTTATTGAGAGAAGTAAATGGGAAAAAAATGATTGATTATCTAATTGATGCAAAGCTGGATCATTTAAATATCAGTAAAGCTCATTATGATGAGTCTATTAACAAAAATATTATGCCATATCAGTGCGGAGAGTATTGTAGCAATGAAGATTTAGAAAAAATTATTCCTTATGCATTATCAAAGAAGTTACGACCTAGATTAAGTTGTTTGTTATTGAAGGATGGAATTCACAACTTAGCAGGAATGGTTCAGTATATTGAATTTTATAAGAAGCTTGGTATTGATAATGTTATTTTTCGAGAACTTATGGATTATAATGAAATGACTATGATAAATAAGGAAAAAGTTGAGTATTGCAAAAGGAATAAAGTCCGTCTTAATGATGTATGGCAGGATGTAGATAAAGACACCAGATTTGTGCCTGAGAAAAATATCTTAGGATATTACTATTATGTAGAAATCTATAATTACAAAGGAGTTTCTGTTTGCTCTGAATCAGCAGATTTAAGAGTGCAGAAAAAAGAAAAGGACAGTAATTTAAATGTAGTTTATGAAATGGTTTTTCATCCAAATGGTAACTTAAATGGAAGTTGGGTTGATGATGAAGACATCTTGTTAAAATATGTTCCTTAAAAATTATTAATGGAAAGTATTGTTAATGAATCTGGCTATATGTTTTTACATATAGCCAGTAACTTATTAGAAGGATAAATATAGATAAAGTAAGAAGATATCACAAACTCAATAGTAAAAATCAAATTAATATGTACAAGTTATGTAAAATATGGTATAATAAAAGTAGTACGTAACCGTATGAGTAGCAAAAAATACTATAAAATGGAGGTATTAAGAATGAAGAAGAAAGTTATGCGGATTTTGGTCTTGGTAGGAGTTTTATTAGTCATTATGATTGGAGCGTTTGTATTTTTTGGACATAAAAAGAACATAGGTCCTTGCACAGAATACAAATGTGATGTCAAAAACCTGCACTTAGGAACGACAATTGACATCTACAAAGAAGATGAAAAAATTGGAAAAGTGAAAGGTAATGCTTTTAAATTCATGACAGATCCATTAACAATGTATGACGTGAATGAAAACAAAGTTGCCTATGCTGGTGACGCTTATCACTTTATTGAACAAGATTCACATTCCATTTATGTGAACGAAGAACTAAAAGTTGAAATGGCAGGACTGCTTGACTTCTTAGGAGAATCATACAACATTTATGATGCAAATGGAAAAAAAGTAGCACATGTTACATTTAATCTGTTTAATACAAATGGTGAAATGTATAATAGGGATGGGGATTTGATAGCAGATTATAATTCTAAAATGTTTTTCAAAGATTTTGAAGTAAGAATTTTAGAAAATAGTCAGCTAGATGAAAATACTATTCTGATGATATTTGCTTCTTATTATAGCGACCAATCAGCAGACTCAAACAAAAAGAGTGGTTCCTAACCACTCTTTTTTCATAATAAAAACTATGCATAATTTTTATTTATATCTTAAGCCATAGCAGCATTTAATTTTTTTGATAAGCTAGATTTTTTTCTAGCAGCTGTATTTTTAACAATAACACCTTTGGTACATGCTTGATCGATTTTTTTAGTAGCGTCAGAAAATAGAACTTTAGCTTCTTCCATGTTCCCATTAGCGATTGCTTCTTCAAATTTTTTAACAGCTGTTTTATAAGCAGACTTAATCATATTATTTCTTAAAGTTTTTTTCTCAATTACTTTAACTCTTTTTTTAGCTGATTTAATATTTGGCATTTCTTTTAAGCACCTCCTCTTAGTCTAGATTAAACTATAACATATGATATTTTAACACATTTTTTTGGAAAAAGCAAGTAAAATTCAAAATAATTGTATTTAATTATTGTAATAGCCCAATATTTATGATATATTGATAACAAGAAGGGAAGTGTTAGTATGATAGCAATCGGATGTGACCATGGTGGATATAAATTAAAACAAGAAATAAAAAAATATTTAGATGAAAAAGAAATAAAATATAATGACGTTGGATGTATGAATGAAGAAAGAACAGACTATCCAATCTATGCAAAGAAAGTAGCAAAAGCAATACAAAGCAAAGAATGTAATGTGGGAATATTACTATGTAGATCAGGATATGGGATGTGTGTGGCAGCTAACAAATTTAAAGGAATTAGAGCAGCATCAATCTTCAACGAAGAATCTGCTAAATATGCAAAAGCAGATGACGATATTAATGTAATCACCTTAGGAGGAGATTATTTAACACTAAATGAATGTATATGCATTATTAGAAATTGGTTAGGAACTGAATTCAAAGGTGGAAGATACGAAGAAAGACTAAAAATGTTAGAAAAAATAGAAGCGGAAAACATGAAATAGGAGGCAAAAATTATGTGGGGAGATATAGCCATTGCTTTTTTGCTAGCTTTTATTGTAACGTTTATGGCAACGCCATATACCATTAAGATAGCACGAAAAGTAGGAGCAGTAGATGTACCAAAAGACCAAAGAAGAATGCATAAAAAAGCCATGCCTAAATTTGGAGGGCCAGCTGTTATATTAGGATTTGTAGTAGCAGTAGGATACTTATTAATTGTTATGAGTTTAGAAAATAAAATTAACTTATTTGGTATAGAACAATATGGAATGAAACTACTTCGGAATGTTTTTAGGAATGATTGTAATATCTGTCTTTTGCGTATTTGATGATATTATCACAATAAAACCGCTAGTAAAACTAACAGGACAAGTTATTGCAGCAATCATAGTGGTAGCATTTGGGGTAAGAATTGATGAAATAACACCAGCATTTTTACAAACAGAAGCATTAAAAGAAACATTTTCTATTATTTTGACTATTGGATGGATTGTAGGAGTAACCAACGCCATTAATTTAATTGATGGATTAGATGGATTATCAGCTGGAATTTCTGTTATATCAGCAGTATCATTAATGATTATATTTGTCTTAAATGGTTCACCACTGATTTCTATCTTATTAATTACAGCATTAGCAGGAGCATTAGTAGGATTTTTGCCATTCAATTTTGCACCAGCAAAAACATTTATTGGTGATACGGGTTCTAATTTCTTGGGATTTTCACTTTCGATTATCTCTATTTTAGGAGTAGCTAAAACTTATACAGCAGCAGTTATAGTGTTGCCATTACTAGCTTTGGGTCTACCAATATTTGATACCGTTTGGGCAATTATTAGAAGATTAATCAAAGGAAAATCAATAAAAGCTATTTTTAAGGCTGATAAAGGACATTTACATCATTTAATTGTAGCAAGAGGATTTAGCCAAAAGCAAGCAGTATTAATTTTATATGGAATAGCAGCAACATTTGGCTTATTTGCTATTATTATGTTAGAAAGTGGAATTTGGAAAGCATTATCATTCTTGCTTATGGTAATTGTTGCACTTGGATTAGGATATAAGAATTTCCAATCCGAAAAGTTTGAATCACAAAGATATGAATGTGTGCAATGTAAATATATTTATAATCCAAAATCAGGAAATGAAAAGGCAGGAATTAAGCCAGGTACAGAATTTGATGATTTACCAGACAATTGGGTCTGCCCAGTTTGTGGAGAAGGAAAAGATATGTTTGAAATACATCGATAAAAAGTTACAACAATTGTAACTTTTTTTGTCGTATAGAGAAATTCATTTTGACAAATAAAATATAAGCATGGTATAATAAAAAAGCTGAAACAATAGGAAAATGCAACAATAAGCTCATTTAGGAAAGGAAGATAAAAATGACAGATAAAATAATAAAGTTTTTAGCACACAACGGAAAAATCTCAGTCATATGTGCGGATACGACAAATCTAGTAGAAAAAGCAAGAAAAACACACGACTTAAGTCCAGTTGCTACCGCAGCCTTTGGAAGAATGCTAACCATAACTGCAATTATGGGAGCTGAGATGAAAAACAGAAAAGATAAATTAACAGTGCAAATTAAGGGAAACGGACCAATTGAAATGATGGTGGCAACTACCAATAATTTTCCAAAAGTAAAAGGCTATGTAGTAAATCCGCAAGTAGACATACCATTAAATGAATTTGGAAAACTAGATGTAGGAGGAGCTGTTGGATACAAAGGATATATTAATGTAATTAAAGACATTGGATTAAAAGAACCATACATAGGAATATCACCATTAACCTCAGGAGAAATAGCAGATGATTTTGCTAATTATTTTGTTCATTCAGAACAAAGAAATTCAGCAGTAGCACTTGGCGTATTAGTTGATAAAAATGGAGTAAAATCAGCAGGAGGATATTTAATCAATCCAATGCCAGATGCAACAGAGGAAGAAATAGCTAAAGTAGAACAAGCTATATTCCAAGCAGGGGCAATGTCAAAAATGTTAGATGAAAAATTAACATTACAAGAAATTGCACAAAAAATAACAGGGGATGAAAATGTAAAAGTATTAGAAGAAAATATCATCCCAATGTATCAATGCGATTGCTCTAAAGAACATATGGCAGATGGACTAGCAGCCATTGGAAAAGAAGAATTGGAAAATATTATAGAAACAGATGGAAAAGCAGAAATTGTATGTCATTTTTGTAATAAAAAATATGAATTTAATAAAGAAGAACTAGAAAACATACTAAAAAATAAGGAGTAAAAAATATGAAAGTAACATTTTATTCTAATTTTCTAACCCATCATCAATTACCATTTTGTTTAGAAAT
This sequence comes from uncultured Clostridia bacterium, assembly GCA_949077355.1. Taxonomy (GTDB): domain Bacteria; phylum Bacillota; class Clostridia; order TANB77; family CAG-508; genus CAG-269. The sequence continues at coordinate 9,655 of CARUQW010000042.1, forward strand.
GAAAAAGAAATTAGGAGATGACTTTAAATTTGTTTCTACCATGAAAATATTTCAGTGGCGATTAGATTTAGGATTTGAAGATTTAGATTCTCAATATGATTTTGTAGTGAAAGCTTATGAAAATCAAGAAGAATATAACAAAGCTTTAGAATTGGCTTTGTCAAGTGATGTGGTTATAATTGGTTCTACAACAGATGAATGCATACAAGAAAGATTAAAACAAGATAAATTAACCTTTCGATATCGAGCAAGAATATTTTTATTTGTAGATGGATTTTTTAAAACTATATTTGACAAAGAGAAAATGAAATTATTTTATGACAGACATATCAAATATAGAAAAAATAAAAATTTGCATTTGTTATGTGCCAATGCTTATGGACCAAGAGATTTTAGATTATTAGGCTTATATCCAGATAAAATATACAAATGGGGATATTTCCCAAAAACAGATTACTATGATATGGAAGAATTGTTAAAACGTAAAAATGAAAATTCAAAAATAGAAATTATTTGGGTAGCAAGATTTATCAAATGGAAACATCCAGAAATTGTAGTAAAATTAGCAGAAAGATTGAAAAAGCAAGGTTATCATTTTCATATAAAAATGCTAGGAACTGGAGAATTGGAAGAGAAAACAAAAAAGGAAATCAGAAAAAAGCATTTAGAAGAAGTATTAGAAGTTGTTGGAAAAGTACCAAGTGACAAAGTAAAAGGTTATATGGAAAAAGCTAATATTTTCATCGGAACTAGTGATAGTAAAGAAGGATGGGGCGTTGTTGTAAATGAAGCTATGAATACAGGTTGTACAATTGTAGCCAATCGAAGAATGGGTTCCATACCGTTTTTAATTCAACAGAATGAAAGCGGTATGATGTATAAGACTTATAAAGAATTAGAAGAAGAGGTAAAAACCTTAATAAAGGATAAAGAATTACGAGAAAAGCTAGCCCAAAATGCTTATCAAGAAATAACTAAAAAATGGACAAGTGAAATTGCTGCAAAGAATTTATTACAATTATTTGAAGAAATACTAGAAGAAAAAACAATTACCATAAAAGAAGGACCAGCAAGTAAAGCAACAGTTGACAAAAATAGGAAAAAGTCATATACTACTAACCAAGAAAATAAAAGATAAAGAATAAGAAAGGGAGAAATAAAATGGAAAATAAAGTATTCGTATTCGGACATAAAAATCCAGACACAGATTCAATCTGTTCCAGTATGGTACATGAAATATTAGATAAAAAAAATGGATGGGAAACAAAAGCAGTAAGATTGGGAAATATCAATAAAGAAACACAATATGTATTAGATTATTTAAAAATAGAAGCACCAGAATTAATTGAAAAAGTGGAAGAAGGACAAGAAGTACTTTTAGTAGATCACAATGAATTCAGTCAAAGTGTAGACGGAATTGAAAAAGCTAAAATACTAGGAGTAACAGACCACCATAAAATTGCTAATTTTGAAACATCAGAACCACTATACTATACAGCAAAACCATATGGCTGTACAGCAACCATTCTATATGAAGAATTTAAAGCATTGGGACATACAATTGAAAGAAAAGAAGCAATCTTAATGGCAAGTGCTATTATATCTGATACCTTGTTATTAAAATCACCAACAACGACTCAAAAAGATAAAAAAGCACTAGAAGAATTAGAAACAATTGCAGGAATTAATGTAAATGAATATGGATTAGAAATGTTAAAAGCAGGAACTGATTTAGATGATTTTACAGAAGAAGAATTAATCAATATAGATAGCAAAGTATTTGAAAAAGAAAATATCAAATATGAAATTGCTCAAGTAAATACAGTAAGCATAGAAGATGTATTAAAAAGAGAAGAAAAATTAAAAGAAGTAATCAATAAAACAATTGAAGAAAAAGGATTAAGCCTTTTTGTATTAGCGATTACAGACATCTTAAATAGCAATTCAGAAATTATTGCATTGGGAGAAAAAACAGATGTTATTAAAGTTGCTTTTAACAAAGAATTAGAAAATGATAAAGCGCTTCTAGAAGGCGTAGTTTCAAGAAAGAAGCAATTATTACCAAATATTGATAAGAACATTTAACTAAAAATTTGCCAAAGGGGACGGACTTTTTGGGCAATTTTTATCTAAATCTTTCATAAAAAGTTTATTTATTTTTTCTTTGTAACTCCCAGCTGCAAACAGTCTGTAATTGTATAACAGACTGTAATCTTGCTGGTCCCCCCGAATTGTTACTACATAAAAAATAAATAAACTTTTTGTTTTTAGCGTTATAGAAATTTGCCAAAAAGGTCCGTCCTCTTTGGCAAATTTTTTTAAAGTATTGAATATTTTTGGAATTAAATTTATAATAGTAAAGTAAAATGAATAAAAGGGTATAGTAGAAAGGACGATAGTTAGAATGCCAAAAGAAGTGGTAAATGAAAGGGCTCCCAAAAAAGAGACTTTTATGCAGGGGGTTGTTACTTTAATTTTTTCACAAGTTTTAATTAAATTATTAGGTTTGATTTATACATTATATTTAACAAATCGAGAAGGATTTGGTGATAAGGGAAATGGAATTGTAGCAGCTGGGTATCAAATTTACGCAATGCTACTTACGGTATCATCGATTGGGGTTCCAAATGCAATTTCTAAATTAGTGTCAGAAAGAATTGCACTTGGTGATCATAAAGGTGGATATAGAATTTTTAAAATTGCTTTTGCAACATTTGCTATGATAGGATTAGTTGGAAGTTTATTATTGTTTCTAGGAGCTAACATGATAGCCAATTTATGGTTGCAGATACCAGAAGCGGAAATGACATTAGTGGCACTATCTCCAGCGATTTTTTTTGTAGCGATATCATCTGTTATGAGAGGATATTTTAATGCGAGACAAAATATAAAAGCAACGGCTAGGTCACAAAGTTTAGAACAAGTATTTAAAACAACATTAACGATTATATTAGTAGAAATTATTGCTATTGTTTCAAATGCTTCTACAGAATGGATGGCAGGAGGAGCAACTTTAGCAACAACACTTGCTACATTTGCAGGATTTGGTTACTTACATCTATACTATAAAACGAGAAGTAGAGAAATTGCAACAGAGATAAAAAGTACGGTAAACTATAAATATGAAAGAGTTCTAACAATTATAAAAAGAATTCTGATGGTTTCCATTCCAATTGCTTTAACAGCGATTATGTCTTCTTTGAATAAAAATATCGATTCATTTACAGTAGTAAGAAGTTTAAAAGAATTTATGTCAGAAGATATGGCAATTTCCCAATATGGAATATTAGGTGGAAAGGTAGATATGTTAACAAGTTTGCCGTTATCTATTAATGTAGCATTTGCTACTGCTTTAGTACCAGCGATATCAGCAGCTAAAGCTAAAAAAGATAAAAAAACAATAACGCAAAAAACATCATTTTCCTTATTGACATCTATGTTAATAGGATTGCCATGTACAGTTGGAATGTGTTTATTTGCTGGACCAATTTTAAGTCTATTATTTCCAAATGCTAGTTCAGGAGAAGTAATTCTACAAATTAGTTCACTAACAATTATTTTTACGATATTAGACCAAACCATAAATGGTGCTCTGCAAGGATATGGAAAATTAATTGTACCAGCAGTATCGTTAGGGTGCCGGAGTAATTGTAAAGCTTATTCTAAATTTAATTTTGGTACCAATACCAGAAATAGGAGTGAATGGAGCTGCATGGGCATCGGTTGCTTGCCATTTAGTGGCATTTACAATTGCAATGACTTCTTTAAGAAGAACCATAAAGTTAGATTTGACATTTTCGAAATTTGTTATAAAACCATTAATTGCAGTAGTAATTATGGGAATTTGCTCTTATTTTAGTTATTTAACACTTTCTGGAATAATTGCAGGAAAACTGGCAACAATAATAGCAATCGCCATAGCTGTAATTATTTATGCTCTAGCAATTGTAGCTTTAAAAGTATTTTCAAAAGAAGAAATACAAATGATGCCAGGGGGCAAAAAAATATACAAATTACTTAGAAAACTAAAAATCTATTAAAAAAGAGTAAAAAAAAGAAGGATTTTGGGTGTTTTTGGCGAATTGTTTTAAGTGAGGTACATTATTGCATTTGTTCATGCAATAAAGTACATAACTATTTAAATCTTATAGGAGGTAATTTAAATGAACAAAGCTGAATTAATCGCAGCAATGGCTGCAAAAACAGGAGCTACAAAAAAAGCAGCTGAAGAATCAGTAAACGCTTTTGTAGAAGTAGTAACAGATGCATTACAAAAAGGGGACAAAGTTCAATTAGTTGGATTTGGATCTT
>CARUQW010000043.1 GCA_949077355.1 uncultured Clostridia bacterium
GTTAATTTATTTTTTCTGCCGTAACAATTCGGGGGGACCAGTAAGATTACAGTCTGTTATGAAATTACAGACTGTTCGTAACTGGGAGTTACAAAGAAAAAATAAATTAACTTTTATTATGAAAAGATTTAAATAAAAATTGTCCAAAAGGTCCGTCCCCTCTGGCAACTGGGATTTTAAGGAACGTCCCTCCAGTCCCCGTGCCATTTAAACCCGGAACCGTTGGCAACCCAGTCCTCTTATAGTTCTACTTCTATCTGATAAATGTTACGGCTACCATCTAATTTAATAAGATTCTCAACTTTGTTACCATTTAATAATATCTTACTATTTCCTTCTTCAAATTTATTTTTTCCATTTAAGTTTTTGATATTAATATGATAAATACTTTCTTGATATTGATATCTTATTTGATATTCTTTCCAGTCTTTTGGAATACATGGTTCTATTTTCAAATATCCTTCTTCTATTTTTAGTCCTAGTAGATTTTCAATTCCAGCTTTATAATACCAACTAGCAGAGCCAGTGTACCAAGTCCATCCGCCTCGTCCTGCAAGGTTTCCTGCTCCATATATATCGGCTGGGATAACATATGGTTCTACTTTGTATTTTTTGCTTGCTTCTTTGGTTCTACTATGCTCAATTGGATTTATCATTCGATATAATTCAAATGCTTTGTCACCAAATCCTAGCATCGCTTCTGCTATGATAACCCATACTGAGCTGTGCGTATATTGTCCTCCATTTTCTCGTACACCTGGTAAATAAGCTTTAATATAACCGGGTTCTAGTTTGCTCTTTTCAAAAGGTGGATCAAGTAATTTGATAATTCCATTTTCTCTATCAATTAAATGGTTTTCTAGACTTTCCATAGATATATATTTTTTATCATTATCTCCTGCTTTTGAAATAACACTCCAGCTTTGGGCAATGCTATCAATTCTACATTCTTCGTTTTCCATACTTCCTAATACATTTCCATCATCCATAAAAGCTCTTTTATACCATCTTCCATCCCATCCATTGGTGTTTAATGCTCTTTTTAGATTATTTTTTATTTCTTCATACTTGTTAGCTAGTATTTCTTCTCCTTTTTCTTTACAAATTGAAACAAAATGCTCTAAAATCAAACTTAAGAAAAATCCTAACCATACGCTTTCTCCTTTTCCCTTGTTTCCTACTGTACTAAATCCATCGTTCCAATCTCCAGAGCCAATTTTAGGTAATCCATTTTCGCCAAAATTCAAACTTCTTTCAATTGCTTTGATACAATGTTCATAAATGCTTGCCTCTTGTTTGCTTGGCAAATATTTTTCATATCTTTCATCCTGATTTTCTTCTAATACATTTCCTTCTAAATATGGCGTTTTTATCTCTAAAATACTTTTATCTCCTGTAAAGCAGATATATTCTATTACCAAATAGGCTAACCATAATAAATCATCTGAAAATCTTGTTCGAATTCCTCTTTGATTTTCCTCATGCCACCAATGTTCTACATCTCCTTCTATAAATTGGTGTTTGCTGTGTTTAATGATTTGTTGTTTTAGTATTTCTGGCTCTAAATATTTTAATCCGATTACATCTTGCAATTGGTCTCTAAAACCAAAGGCCCCTCCTGATTGATAATATCCTGTTTTTCCAATCAATCTACTATTTATGATTTGGTATACAATCCAACCATTTAACAATATATTGGTTGATTCTAATGGCGTATAGACTTGTAATCTTCCTAAAAATTCCTTCCAGTAATTTTTGATATGATTTAATTCTTGTTTACAATTTGTTATTTTCTGATATTTATAAGCTATATTTTTACAATCCATTTCTTCCTCTTCTGCGCCTAGAATAATAGAAATCTCTTTATTTTCAAAGCTTTCTAGTGTAATCTCAATTTCATAGGCCATACAAGCTTTTTTTGCCAAGGAATTTTGATTGTTTAAAGAAACCTTTTTTATTCCCGATGGTTTTCCAATTCCACCTTCTCCTAAAAAGAAATTTTTGTCTCCTGTAAAAGATTTTATTTTTTCACTGGAAGAAATATAAATCCTTGTTTTTTCCATTTCTTCACGATATCGATTTTGAGCCTCCACTAAGTTGCTGTTGTTGTCAAATTTCAAATCAATATATCCATTTGTCTTAATTTCATCTTCCCCTATGACTGGCTTGATATAATAATATAATTTTAATTTTTTTCGATTCGGTGTTTTATTTTTCAGACTTAAAATTCCAACTTTACAACTATCTTCTTTTGGTACAAACATCTCTAATTCCTGCTCAATTCCATTGCTTTGGTGAATGTATTTACAATAGCCAAATCCATAAATAACATTATAATTTTTATCATCTGGCATAGGATTTAATCCCAAGGACCAAGTTTTTTGACTTTCTTCGTCTTTTAAATAAATAATTTCTGATGGAATATCACAACTTGGCTTATTTCCCCAACTGGATACTCGATTTAATCTACAATTTTTATACCAACTATAACCTCCCATATTTTCTGTCATTACTGTTCCGAATTTTTGATTTGCCATTATATGGCTCCATACAGTAGGTAGTCGATTTTGTTTATTTACTCTTATCCAATACTCTTTTCCATCTTCTGAAAATCCTCCATATTCATTATAATATTTTAACTTTTCATGATTAGCCAAAATATCTATCTCTTCTTTTTCTTCTGTCCATACTGCTTTTGCTACCTCTTCTCCAATTGTTTCTCGTTTTTCGAAATAACTTTCTTCTAATTCTTTTATATTATTTTGTAGTCCACCTTTTTCACTATCAATGGTAATGCTTGCTAAAAATTCTAATAATTCGATATCTTTTTTAGCCATTTCGCCCTTACTAAGTGTGAAAATGCCACCTCTTTGATTTTTTAGATATCCCATATGATAATTCAAAATACTGCCTTCAATTTCTTCTTTTACGTAATTTTCATAGCTATGCTTTTCCTCATCTAAGATGATAAATTCAGTTTCTACATTTTTCATTCTAAAAAATTCGTAGGCTTTTAAAACTTCTTTGATGATATAGCCATCATTTACATTTCTTACTTTTAATAAAATAATTGGTAAATCTCCTGAAATTCCATATTTCCATAAATCACTTTGATGATAATGATTTCGCTTTTTTGTATCTTGTAAAATTTGTGATTTAACAGGATTATCAAAAATAATGTAAGATAACATTTTTTGATAAATAGCAATATCACTACCTTTTCTTCTTAAATATCTGCTTTCCGCTTCTACTCTTGCTTTGGATAATTCAAATTCCTTGCTGACATTCTCTGCTGATTGATATTTTTTTATATTTTCTAAAACCGTTTCTTCTTCTTCGTGGACTGATAAAATAAAGTCAATCACTGCTTTTTCTTGTGGTTTTACTTTTATTGTTCTTTTTAGTGCAACAATTGTTTCTGTCACTAATCCTGTCTTTTTTGATAATGGAATTGAATTTTTTATCATAATAGGAATTCCTAAATTCCCTCTTCCTATAAACTTTTCCTCATCAATTTCATATTCAAAATCACCAATTGTTTCACTGTTTGTGGATAAGTTTGCTCCCAAGTAGTATTTGGGCGCATTTACTTCCCTATTTTTTCTTTGTATCATAATGGTATTTGTTTCTTCATCTAATCGATTCATTAAGAATAAATTGTTAAAAGCTGGATGGGCATAATCTTGTTCTTTTGGCGATAATACTGGCTCAAAGTAACATGTTACTTCTAAAATCTCCTCCTCATTTCCTTGATTTTCTAAAATAACTCGTCTTAACTCGACAGGAGCATTATCTTCTATCTTATCCTCATGATTTTTTCCTCCGTCCCCAAAAGAACTGATTGTCGTTTTTATGATTGTTTTTATATTTCCATTGCTAATTTCTTGTTCATTTCGGTCTGGCATAAAACTAATTTGATATTGATTTTCTTTGTTTTCATTGTAAGAATAATTAGAACTCCATATATTTTTATTTTTGATATTTTTGAAAGCAAAAAAGATTCCTTGTGGATAGTCATCTGTCGGTTTGAATCGATTAATATAGATATTTTTATATTTACTAACACCTTGCCCTTTTTGATTCATAGCAATGACATAATCTTCATTAGAAATAAAGTTTCCAGTAATTAAATTTTCATCAATTTTTTTGTATGTGGTTTGTACATAATTTTCATAATCTTTATATTTTAATTTTTCGATTTTTTCCTTTTTCTCTTTGGTTATAATTGCTTTTTCTGGCATGGTCTCTTGTAATAATATACTAACAGCCTCTATTTGCGGATTTTTCATAAATCTTTTTTGTAAAACATTATCGTGGAATAAATTATTAATACTAAGCAAAATCAATCCTTGGTGGTGTGCCATATATGTCTTTACAATTGCTGAATTTCTCCCTTTTTCCACTCTTTCAGGGGTATAATCAATGGCTTCATAAAATCCAAATTTCCCATACATTCCTTCTTTTTCCAACCATTTCAAGTTCTTAATTTCTTCTTTTGGGACTTCTGTAATTGCTAAAATTCCACCATAACTAGACACTACCATTTCATCTGCTAATCCTCTTTTTAAGCCTAACCAAGGTATTCCAAAAGCTTTATATTGATAATTGGATTGCAAATCTTTTAAATTGAAAGCTGCTTCTGATATCCCCCAAGGAATATTCAAACTTTTACTATATTCCATCTGGGTTTGAATCAAAAACTTACAAGATTCATCTAACAAACTGCCTTCATATTTCGGAATATTAATATTTGGCATTAAATACTCAAATGCCGTTCCTGACCATGAAACTAGCCCTTTATACTTTCCTAATGTTGTTAATGTCCTACTCAAATGATTCCAATGCCTACTTGGGACATCTTTCTTTGCGATTGCTACTAAGCTGGCTTGTCTTGCCTCTGATGCTAGTAAATCATAATAAGAATCTGTCATTTTATTTTCTTCTATATTAAATCCAATTGAAAAAATTTGTTGTTCCTGATTGTAAAGCACACTAAAATCTGTATCATCAATTAATTTCTCAATTAGCTGTATCGTGGTTGCCAATGGTTCCAAGGTTGTCAATGGTTCCGGGTTTAAATGGCAACCTTGAGGTTGCCATTTAAACCCGGAACCATTGACAACCTTGGAACCATTGGCAACCTCTTCTAGAAAGGCTTTTGTTACATATAGATAACCGATTAAGTTTCCACTGTCCACAGTTGAAACATATCTTGGGTTCAGTGGTTCTTTTGTTTTAATGTTATACCAGTTGTATAAATGTCCATTCCATTTTGTCAAGCTTTCTACGGTCTGGACTATTTTATGGATAAAATCAATTGCTTTTTCTAGGCTAATATATTGCAAATCATAAGCTGAGATAACGGCTAATAAGGATAGTCCTATATTCGTAGATGATGTTCTTGGTACAACTTTTTCTTTTCTGTCTTCTTGATAGTTGTCTGGAATTAAATAATTATTTTCTTCTGTCAGATACGTTTCAAAAAATTCCCATGTTCTTCTTCCAATTTCTAAAACATATTCTTTTTCTTCCTCATTTAATTGTTCTACTGCATTACTTTTTTCGATTTCTCGACTAATATACCACATAATCATTGGTGTTATCATCCACCAAAGTCCTAATAAAATAGCAAATAGATTTAATTTTAATAAACCAATACCAATACTAATAACACCTGCTAAGCTATTGACTGCCATTTGATTATAATAAGCTGTTAAGCTTGATTTAGCTTGTTTTTCTGCTTCCTCCGATGTGGTCCATTCTAAAAGATGTTTATGAGATATCCCTACGCGATAGATAGTTTTTAAAATGGATTTGGAAGAAATATATGCCTTATACGGTAAGCATCCGAATGGTAATGATTCCCCTTAATAAGGTTCCTTTCATTCCTGATATTTTGGGTGTAAAAGTTTTTTGTTTTTCTTCTCCTTCTTTCCTAAAAATACAAGCATTTACCAATTCTAATAAATAAGGAAAAACAGCTATTCCTAACAGGATTATAATGATTCCATAAATCGTTCTTTGGCTCGTAATTCCGATTATATTACTATATATTATAGCTATGATAATAGCTATTTCGATTAAACTTCTTCTTAAATTATCCAATATTTTGTATTTAGAAAGTAAATTTAAGGGACTTTTTATTCCAATCCATTTTGTAATTTGCCAATCTCCTCGAATCCATCTAGAAAGTCGATTCATAAAGCTATTATATTTCGTCGGATAGCCATCCATCAGCATGATGTCTGATGCTAGTCCACATCGTAAATAACATCCTTCTAATAAATCATGACTTAATACGGTATTTTCTGGAATTTGCTTATCTAATACAGTTTCATATACTGCTAAATCATAAATTCCTTTTCCTGTAAAGATTCCTTCTTGAAAATTATCTTGATAAGTGTCAGATATCGCATTAGTATAAGAATCGGTCCCACCTGCTCCAGCAAATATTTTCGTAAATAATGTTTTATAGCTAATATCTAAATTGACACCAATTCTAGGTTGTAAGATGCCATAACCATCGATTACTACATTTTCCTCTGAATCTAAAATTGGTTCATTTAAAATGTGTGCCATTGCTCCTACCAATTCAAAAGCAGAATTTAAGATTAAATCTGTATCAGCATCTAGTGTAATGATATATTTTATTTCTTGTTTTTCTTGATTTTCTAAGGTATTGATACGAAATGGATTTTTTATTTTTCCTAATAAATATTGATTAAACTGTGTCAACATCCCTCTTTTTCGTTCCCATCCTAAATAGGAACCTTCTTTTTCATTCCATTGACGTTTTCTGTAAATAAAATTAAATATGGGGCTATATTTTTCATTCAATTCTTCTACTAATTTTTGACCTTCTTGGATTATTTCTTCATCAAATTCTTCTTCTCGTTTGTCGCTTTCTGAGCAGTCCCCTAACAAAGTAAAATAAATATTTTCAGATTGATTTGCTAAATAAAATACTTCTAATTTTCTCATTAATTCTTTTACTTTTTCTTTTGATTTTAAAATTGTTGGGATAACCACCATGGTTTTGTGTTCTTCATCAATGCCATTTAAAAAATCCAGTTTGGGTATTGGTTTTGGTTTAACCACTTTGCTTAAAATATATTGTATGATTTGCACTGCAACTTCTGATGCTGGAATCAAAAACAATAGGAAGCTTACCCAATCTAATTTTATTAAACTACTTATACCAATGGATACCAAAGATGTTAAAACAATAACACCTAATAGATAAGCTTTTGTTTTATCTTTAGAAGTCATCTGCCTACTTGTTTTGTATTGTAAAACATCATATAATTGATTCCTTCCTCGATCAATTAGATAGTAACCAATATGTGCCTGTTTTGTTTTTATATCTTGATTTTGAGCCAATTTTAGCGCTTTTTTGGTAATATAAATTTCTGATATTTTTGTTTTTTTCGAAATCTCTTTTATTCTACTTCTGTAATATTCTTTTGTTTTGTCATCCATTTTTTCGTAAACTCCACTTGGATCTTGCCTTAGTATTTCTTCTACTCCATTAATTTTTTCGAATATTTCTAAAAAATTAATTCTTTGAATTTTCTTGATACTGGTTATGCTATTTCCAATGGATACTTTTCGAACTGCAATATCAAAGTGCTCTTTTTTAATCACTTCTGATACACTGGTCCCTGTCATTTCTACTGCTTCTTCTAAGGCTTTTAAATAAGCATATCCTTTTTTTCCATAACGTTTTAAAATATAGGACATATATTCAATAAATGGATATTTCATATTTCTAAATGCATCTTTTTCCAGCTTTTTCTTGTTTATTTTAAAATGCTGTTCTGTTTTTTCTTTATTTTCTACTAATCTTTCTACCATATTTTCTGCTTTGTATTTTTGCATTTGGCAGCTATATATCTTTTCACAGATTTCTCGGATATTTTCAATCATAGCAATTTGAAGAAATATGCCTATATTCCATATTTCTTCCATACTTAACGTTTTTTTCGTTTGATAACTTGCTAAATAATCTTCTAATTCTTTTCTTTCTATTTTATTGTCTGTATAAGCTACAATTTCTGCTGCTAATACATAGATTCTGGCAAATCCTTTATAGTTTCCATTGGCTACTCCTACAAAATTGGTATATTTTTTTAACGTTAATTCTTTTTCAATTTGTTTGACTGTTTCCTCTATGATATATAAATTATCTAATAACCATTCTCCTGCTGGATGTATACTGATTCCTAATTTCACATGCTCGTTTAATAGATTATATACTTGTTCAATTACTTTGAAATTTTCTATCATTTGTGGTACTGGATACGTTTGTTTTTCGGATTGGTTTGTTAAATTGTGATTCGAAGCTATTTTTTGTAAGTGATTTTCTAATTGATTTTTATCTAATAAAGTTCCATTTATTTTTAATACTTTGTTGGTTTTCAAAAAATTCCACTCCTTGCTTTAATATGTTTTATTCATATTGTTTGCAAAGTGTGGAAATTTTATGCATTTTTGAAACAATTTGAAAAGACACTGAATCTCAGTGTCTCAACAGATAATTATATCCTTCTCTTACGAACCATGCGCTCAGCGCTATAGCAGCTCCAATGACTACATATATAACTTTTCTGATAAACCAATTAACCGAAAACTTACTTCCTGGTAATATGGCACCTGAAAAATATACATACAGTCCTACTATTACCAATATTACAATTGCTGCAGTTCCTAAAATAAGATACAAATGTGCCCGTGTTTCTTTGCTTAATTTCTTCATGTCATTTCCTCCTCTTTCATTGACTATACTTTCTAGTCAAAATTTTCAATGTTTACTATACTTCTATTATACCACTTTATGTAAAAAAAAGCAAAAATTTAAGGCAATCTCTTAAAAACTAGTTTTTCTCATAAAAGTAATCTGTGATTCCATTATAAATTCCCCATGCTAATCGATTTTGATAATCATCTTCTAGCAATTGTTTTTCTTCCTCTGGATTAGATAAAAATCCACATTCAACAATAGAAATTGGGATTTCTACATGCTTCATGATATAGACTGTATCGAGCTTCATAGCCACTCTTTTATTTTCTTTTTGTATCGTTTCATTTAAATTTGCTTGAATTTGTTTTGCTAAATTCGTACTTTTTTCATCTCCATTTTTATAAAAACATTGCCATCCCCAATATTGCTGTTGTGGTATTTTATTTAAATGAATACTTACAAAAATATCAGCGCTTGATTCATTTCCTATTTTTACCCTATTATGGATGTCTGAAATTTTCTTTTGTTTTAATGTTTGAGCATCTAAATCATAAATAGCATTTTCATCCGAACGTGTTAAAATAACAGAACTTCCACTAGTCTCTAATAAATTTTGCAACTTTAAAGCAATTTTCAAATTCGTTTGTGCTTCTGTTGTACCGATTGCTGCTTTGTGCACCCTCGTCTGGTACACCATGCCCTGCGTCAATCACTATTGTTTTACCAGATACTGGTGTTGCCGTTGTTTGCATTGTTTTTACTGAATTCTCTTGCTTTTCTTCTTTTCCATTACCCTCTTTTGTCTGATTTGCTATTTGAAAGGAAAAAGCAAATACAGCTATTAATACACATGAAATTATAATTTGAATTCTTTTTTTGTTAATGATTATCATATAAAAAACTCCTAATACAAATATCTTATTCTATTTATATTAGGAATTTCGTTTTTTATTCCTTTCATGTGAAATTGGGGACGTTTCCTTTTGCACATGATTATTTCATAACATATAAAACCATACGAAAAGAATGAGACCAACTTTTATCTCCATAAGTCGCTGTCCAACGAACCGAAGCCATATTTCGATACCATCCCTCTGAGTAATATTCTGTACATCCACCTCTAGAATAACCATATGGAAAAGTTCCATTCGAACCTGTCTCTATGGAATACTCTGTACAATTCCCTTCTAAGTCATAAATATTACACACAAAATCTGCTGCATTTGAGCCAGAGTTTCTAATTCCCTTATTAGCACCTCCTATATGTCTTGTAGTCGAAGGTGTATTAGTATAAAATGGTTGTCCTGTGCCATCTTTTTTTCCATTTACAAAATCCATAACCAAATCCCACTGAACTCCTGAAACTAAGGCACTTTTTACATGTGCATTCTGAATAAAATTTTTAGCTTGGCTATTTGCATCTGCTTGTGTAATATTGGTCCAAGGCCAAATACCTTTTTTACTTACTAAACCTGTTCCCGTTTCAAATCTTGCTATATAAAATCCTCCTGCAGATATTACAGTCGTTTTCTCGTCAGTTACACCACTTGGAAGATAATCCACAGTTCCAGTAGTGTGAACGTCTGTATAGTATATAGGATATTTTCCAACATTGTTTGTATAATTTACTGTATCAGCAACAGCTATCCACACAAATTGATTTCCTGTATCTTCTGTATCATTTGCGACATCTGATATAACTAATCCCTTTGATATATCATCACATCCTGGTTTTATAGCAAATCCAACTGGGATGATTGCTGTTCCATTTTTTTCGTATTCTTTATTTTCTCCTGTTACTATTTCTCCTACTTTTGCCATTGCCTTTTTTACTGTGATTGGTCCTTTTACGGTTTCTGTTTTATTTTTTGCCTTATCTACTGTTAAAATATGCAAATAATAAGTCCCTGGTGTTGTTATTTTTGCTTTTATTTCTGTTTGATTTTCCTTAAAAAATCCTCCTGTAAATTTCGCTTCATTTTTTTCTAGTGAAGTACTACTATCTGTATACACCCATTTACATTTTGTCATATCTACTCCACTGACTCCATTGTCACTTTGTGTTACTGTTGCTGTGATTTCTGTATCAGTATCAATACTTGCTGGACTAAAACTGATTGTTGCTTGGTTTGGGTCTTCTTTATCAATTTTGTCAATTGGCTTAGTTGCTGTTCCTCCTATTTCATCTAATTCATTAATTAGTCTCGCATAAATCGTTTCATTCTTTTCAAATGTTACTGCTGTACTATATTTCTCCCATGTTGTTCCATCTTTTGAATATTGTATCATATTTTTTCCAATATCTATATTAACTGTAATTTCTACTGTTACATTTGTATTTGTATATCCGCTTGGATTTAGCTTAAATGCTATATCTCCTTCTTGTAAATTTGGTGGTGGATTTTTTCCTTGTTCTCCTATATATCTTACCTCATCTTCAGTTATTTCGTAGACATATCCTTCTTTGGTTATCACTCTTAAGGTTGTAGGATTTTTTACTACGACTCTTGCTCCTTCTAAGGTTCCTTTTCTACTAATTTCTTCTTCGATTGCTTCTTTGTATCGTTCCATATATTCTTCTACAGTTAAATTTTCTAGTATTTTTTCATCTCGCAATCCATTTCCTATGATCTGTAATGCCTCTTTGTATTGTGCTTTTTTGCTTTCTTCCTCTGCTGTTGTTGCTTTACTTAATATCCCATTTTGTCCAGTCAAAGTTGCAATACTGACTCCTGCTAAGATTAATAGTACAATTATTGTAATTACTAAAGCTATCAGCGTAATTCCTTTGTTTTTCTTCATTTTTACTTTCTCCTTTGTCCTTTTTTGTCATTATATAATTACGCTTATTCGTTTCTCAATATTATCACTTGTTTTTGCTTATACCTTTTTTACATAATTTCTCATTTTCATATCTTCTTTCAGCTTCTCAATTAATTTTCTTGTTTACCATAATTGCACCCCTTAAAATATATTTTGTGCTAACTCAAAAGCTATATTTTAAGGGATATTATCTATATTTTCAAGTTTTAGTGCAAAAATAAGCCTTAGATCTATTTCTAAATCTAAAGCTATACTTCTTTACTTTACTACTATTTTACTTATATTGCTATTGTTTTTTTCTATTTTAATATATAAATTATCACATTGTTCTGGTAAATTAATATCTGTTTCTCCATTTAAAACTGATTTATCTTCTATTTCAATCCAGTTTTGATTGTCTTTTGATATACTTATTCTATAATTTATATTATCAGCTTGTATTAAAATTTTTACACTTTGTCTACTTTTTCCAAAATCGATTTTCTTTGTATTTATTATTTTATTTTGTACATCATAAATAGTTTTAATTTCATTGTTGTCATATTTATATAAATAATATGCTTTAGCTTGTTCCTTTTTTTGATACCAATCAGTTTGATCATCTATTGTATAATCCCCATCGTCTGGATAAATTCCTTCTTTTGAAATAATTTCTCCTTTCCAGTCTCCTTTTGAAAGAATCGAATGTTCTATAACGCCTTTCGTTCGTGCTTCTCCAGCAGCCATAGAGGCACTATGTTTGTATTGGATAAGAACTTGTCCAACTACCCATGGATCTTCAACATTTACATTTGGTACAGGATGATACCCTAGAGTGCCAATATCTGAATATTTCATCGAAATAGATTTATTATAATTACTAACTATATAATTTCCAGATGTTTCATCAAATGAATAAGATTCATATGGTCTACTCTCCCAGTTAAAACTAGGATTGACTAATCTATATTCTTTCCATTCAGACCAAGGACCTTCTTCATATACTGTTTTAGAAATAATATCATATTTATCATATAAATAGAAATTATTTAAAACTTTTATTTTTGATTGTCCCAATAAAGTCCATGTATTATCTAGTTCTATTTTTTTTGCATTACAGATTATTTGATATGGTATAATATTAGAAAATTCTGAAACAATTTCTTGTGCTTCATCTGTTAATGTTTCTTTACTTTTATTATAAGCATTTTCTATTGTTAAAAAGTCATTTGTTTGATCAAAGGTAACAGACAAATAATCAAGGTCATTTACAGTAACAGTTTTAGTTCTTTTACTATCATTATTACCTTCTGCTATAAATTTATAATTACCACTTTGTGTTATTTGATAGTCAAGGCTTACTTCTTTTTCATGATTAGCATAATCTTGTATACTTCCATCTGGTTTTATAATTCTTCTTATCCCTTTTTCATCTTCTGTTTGTGCAGTTATATGAATTACTCCTATATTACCAGTTTTTTCATAAAGTGCAGTAATTGCTATCTTTCCTTTTAGGCTACCTAATATAGATACTTGATAATTATCATCTATTTCATATTCATAATCACCATAAATTACATCTACTGTTTGCGTTGGTTCACCATTTTTTGTTACATTATCTTTTTCTATTTCTAACTTTTCATGAATATGGTCTCCTATATAATCTATCGTTAATTTCTCTCCATTTTCTAATTTTTCTGCTAACAGTTCATCAATTGCTAAAATTATAGCTTCTCTTCCCTCTTCTTGCTTTGTTTTTCCATTTGCCACTGTTGCTTTACTCAATATTCCATTTTCTCCTGTCAAGGTTGCGATTCCTACTCCTGTAAGTATTAGCAATACAATTATTGTAATTACTAAAGCTATCAGCGTAATTCCTTTGTTCTTCTTCATTTTTCTACTTTCTCCTTTGTCCTTTTTTGTCATTATATAATTACGCTTATTATTTTCACAATAATATTGCTTATTTTTACTTATACCTTTTTTACATAATCTTTCTATTTTGCCAAAGGAGACGGACCTTTTTGGCAATTTTTTGTATTCTGCTTTTTAAATCAAAAAGTCAATTTATTCTTTCTGCAGTAACACTTCGGGGGGACCAGTAAGATTACAGTCTGTTATGCAATTACAGACTGTTCGTAAC
>CARUQW010000044.1:0-11543 GCA_949077355.1 uncultured Clostridia bacterium
CTGAGGCAGAAAACTTTTAAAGTTTTCCACCCCAACTATTGACATAGAGTCATTTTTTATAATTAAAACCTCAAGTACATTCTTACGAAACACTTGAGGTTCTAATGGTGCAGATGGCCGGAATCGAACCGGCACGGTTTATTCAACCGCAGGATTTTAAGTCCTGTGCGTCTACCAGTTCCGCCACATCTGCATAAATATTGAACTGGTTATCGATTAACGACAATTGATATTATAATATGTCATCCTATTTTTGTCAATACATTTTATCAAATTTCTAAAAATATTTTGATACTATTGTATTCCTAATTTAAAAATCCAGTCAAGCTTTTATCTCAAACATCTTGACTGGACTTCCATTAATTAGTCATTTGTTCCTGTACCATCAAATGGTATAAACTTGTTTACCACACTTTCTGGTTGAATTTCTTCTGCTCTGAACATCATAAAAGATGTATTTATTTTGTTATCTACTAATTGTTCCACTTCTTCTTGTGATGCATGTTCTGCTAATACCAATTCACTTACTAGTATTTGCTTAGCATTATTTAGCATTTTCTTTTCTCCTGTTGATAAACCTTTTTCCTTCTGCTTAAAACTCAAGTTTCTTACTACATCTGCCACTTCATAAATGTCTCCACTTTTCATTTTATCCATATTGTCTCTATATCTCTTATTCCAATTTTTGTCCATTTCAGTTTCATCTTTTTCTAAGATTCCAATTACCTTATCTGCTGAACTTTTATCTATTATATTTCTTACCCCTACTGTTTCTGCCTTTGCTGTTGGTATCATTACTTTAACTTCTCCTGGCATTTTCAATATGTAATAAGATTGTTTCTCTCCTAAAATATCTTTTTCTTCTATTGAATCTATTATCCCTGCTCCATGCATTGGATATACTATCTTGTCTCCTACATTAAACATGTAAGCCAACTCCTTTCAGTGCTTTGTTCTATTGGGCGAAAAAAATATAATAAAGCTATGTAAATAGATTTATTATTTACTAACTTTATTGGATTTTTTAACCATATTTATTATACAACAAAAAATGGTAAAAGTCAAAGCCTTTACCACCTTTTTTTCGTATCTATATACGTTCTATCCCTCTTCCCTCTAAAGATAAAAATTTTTTAATTTTTTTTTATTTGTTGGTAGAACCAAATCCTCCCACTCTTTCTCCTTCTGCCTCATCTGCATCTGCCACTAAGTATTTTTGGAATACAGCTTGTCCGATTGCTTCTCCCTTTTTTATTGTAATATCTTCTTCTTTGATATTATAAAATGCAAACATAAAATGTCCATCATTATCTGGATTTCCATAGTAATCTTTATCAATAACCCCTACACTATTTGCCATAATTAATCCTTTTTTCTTTGGATTAGAACTTCTGTTGTATAACATCATAACTTCGTCTTCTTGCATATAAGCTTTTAATCCAGTTTTTACCAAGGTAGGATTGGTACCCTTTTTAAAACTTGGTATCACTACATCTTCTGCTGCTTCTATATCATATCCTGCTGAATATTTCGTTTTTCTTACTGGTAAATTGATTTGTTTATCTTCAAATCCTTTTGCAATTTCAAATCCTCTTAATTTTTCCATTTTTTCCTCCTTATTGCTTAACTGTTTCCTATTTTTTCACAAAATACTGCACTTGTCAATATGTAACATTTATTTTTCGACAAAATATAATAATAGTAATCTATATTTTTAGGAGGCAACATAACATGAAAACATTAAACGATTTACCTTTAAACACAAAAGGTTATATTCAAAAATTAAACTGTACTGGAAATATCAGAAGAAGATTATTAGATTTAGGCTTTGTAGAAGGTTCTCCCATCACACCTATTTTAATTAGTCCTTCTAAAGACCCTCGTGCTTTTTCAATCCGAGGAACCCTAATCGCCATTCGAAAAGAAGATGCTAATCTTATAAATATCACTTTTCATCCGTAACTTTTCAAATTAGAATGCATACAATATAATATTAATTCTATACAAGGGAGGTTTAAGTATGGGACTCACCAACTCCTCTACTGGAAGTCGTTTATTAATCAATAATTTATCATTTTCTAAAGATTCATGTGATTATCAAATAGCTTTAGCTGGTAATCCCAATGTTGGAAAATCTACAATTTTTAATAATCTAACTGGTATGCATCAACATACTGGTAATTGGCCTGGTAAAACAGTTGAAAATAGTTCTGGTAATTGTATTTATCAAGATACAAATTTTCTCTTTGTCGATATTCCAGGAACTTATTCTATTATGTCTAATTCTGAAGAAGAAGAAATTGCTAGAGATTATATTTGTTTTGGAAATCCAGATTGCACGGTTATTGTAGTTGATAGTACTTGCTTAGAAAGAAATCTAAACTTAGTTTTTCAAATCATGGAAATTACCGATAATATTGTTGTTTGTGTCAATTTGTTAGATGAAGCCAAAAAGAAAAAAATACATATTAATTTAGACAAATTGTCAGAAGAACTTGGTGTTCCAGTTGTTGGAACAACTGCTAGAAAAAAGAAAACTTTAACACATCTTATGGATACAATTAATCAGGTCTGTATCGGCAAAATTAAGCCAACCCCTAAAAAAATTATCTATAACAAAGTAATTGAAAATGGTTTATCCAAAATTCAAAATAAATTGGAAAGCGAATTCTCCTTATCTTCTGATTTGTGTCGTTGGATAGCTTTAAAATTATTAGATGGTGAAGAAAACATATTACAATCAATTGAAAATAATCTTGCTATTGATTTATTACATAATGAAGCTATACAAGAGGTAAAAAAAATGGTACATAGTGAGTTTTTACAAAATCATATTACAGAACACAATTTCAAGGATTCCATTGTGACTGATATTATGCATCATTCTGAATCGATTTGCCAAAAAGTATGTACTTTCGAAGATGAAAATTATTCCACCCGTGACCGAAAAATTGACCAAATTTTAACTTCAAAAAAATTCGGCATTCCAATTATGCTGCTATTTCTTGGAATCATTTTCTGGCTCACAATTGTAGGTGCTAATTATCCTTCTCAAGCTCTATTTAGCTTGTTTGCTTGGTTTCAAGAAAAATTATTTGGGCTTGCTGACCTTTTGCATTGTCCACATTGGCTTTCTTCTATGCTAATTTCTGGTGTCTATCAAACTTTAACTTGGATTGTATCGGTTATGCTTCCACCTATGGCTATCTTTTTTCCTCTTTTTACAATTTTGGAAGATTTGGGATATCTTCCTAGAATCGCTTTTAATATGGATGGCTTTTTTAAGAAATGTTGTTGTACTGGAAAACAAATGATTACCATGTGCATGGGATTTGGTTGCAATGCTGCTGGATGTGTTGGATGCAGAATTATTGATTCGCCACGTGAAAGGTTAATAGCCATTTTAACCAATAACTTTGTTCCTTGCAATCGGAAGATTCCCCTTTCTAATTGCCATTGCTACCATTTTTATAGCTGGTACTCTCCATGGTTTTTCTGCTTCTATTGTTTCTACTTTTGCTGTTATTTTGGTAATCGTATTAGGAATCATCTTTACTTTAATTATTTCCAAACTTCTATCTAAAACAATTTTAAAAGGTATGCCTTCTTCTTTTGTTTTAGAGTTACCACCTTTTCGAAAACCTCAATTTGGAAAAATTTTAGTTCGTTCTCTTTTGGACAGAACCTTATTTGTACTAGGTAGAGCTATTAGTGTTGCTGCTCCTGCTCGGATTAGTTATTTGGCTCTTTGCCAATATTGGTATAAACGGCCAAAGTCTTCTTGATTTAGTTGCTAATTTTTTAAATCCATTTGCTAATTTAATGGGATTAGACGGTTACATTTTAACTGCTTTCATTCTTGGTATTCCAGCAAATGAAATTGTATTACCTATTATCTTAATGTGCTACCTTGGCAGTAATTCTTTAGTCAACTTAGAAGATACCTTTTCAATTGGTCAAATTTTAATAGAGCATGGTTGGACAATTTTAACAGCTATTAATGTAATGCTATTTACTATTCTACATTATCCTTGTGCTACTACTCTTTTAACAATAAAAAAAGAAACTGGTAGTTGGAAATGGACCATTCTTAGTTTCTTGCTTCCTACAATTTGTGGCATTATTGTCTGTATGCTAACAAATTTTGCTTATCATATTTTGATTTCAATACCATTATGAGGGGGCCTTAAGTAGGGCCCTCTTTATTTTGTGATTTTCCAATTATATTATCGAACAATTTCTAATCCACAATTTCTACTTGTATCAGAAAAAATAATTTTATTCCCCTTTTTTAAAGTTACCGTAATTAAGGATGTTATACTTTCAAAAATATCTTTTTCCATTTTTCCTTTGATTGGCGCAAGTAATTTCATTCCTTTATCATATTTTGATTCCACATTTAAAAAGTAGTGACCTTTTTTTAAAATTATATTGAGAGAATCATTCTCTATATCACACTTTATTATTTTAGTATTATTATACGTAGTAAATCTAAATTCCTGATTATTCATTATAATAACACAAATAACGCCTTTAAAATTAATACCTTTAAAAGGTATATCTGCAATTGAAAGCATAAAACTAGCATCTGATTTTTGAAAATTATTTCCTTGGCACCAGATATAAGATTTTGGAAATGAACATCCCCAATCTTTTTCTATATATCCCACATCATTATGAAAATTTATTCGACTATTATTAATGGTTATAGAACCATTTATTTTACTTTGCATGCTAAGTATAGCATGGTTACATTCCATAAATGGAATATAGGAAAAAGGCCCCATTATATTCGGGTGAAAAAAACTAGTATGAATCTTTTTACTACTTGAATATTCGATTTCTCCCTGAATCTTAATGTTTGAGGTTTGATTTTCTATATCAATATAAATTCCTTTTTCTGAAAAAATGTTATTGGCAATTTGGACACGAAAAGGATTTATCTCAAATTTAAACTCATCTATACGATAGTCTATAAAATATGAAGTAGCATTTGTAATTACTTGTATAAATGCTTTTCTATTTTCACCTTCAATATTAATCCCTGGAATAAAAGAAATTCCATTTTTATGATTGGTATTTTTAAAGTACCAACCTTCAAAATATTGGTCACTTGTATATAAATATTTTTCTCCTTGAAATAGTTTGGGATTTGTTATAAAAAATAATCTATTCATATATACATTATTTTCAAAATTTATAGAAATATTCAAGTTTTTTGTATTCTTAAAATTATTATAGGGGACAATCTGTCCCCCCTTTCATATGATTAACATTATAAAACTCTATATAATAATCACACTTTTAATTACACATACTTTTCTAAAATTCTTTCTAAAAAGTTCCATGCTCCTATTTTTACTGTTAGTCCTTCATAATTGTTTGCAATTCTTTTCAATAATTCATTTTTTGAAAAATATCTTATTTCTGACACTTCATCTTCTTGTATTTTTATATCAGAAATACTTATACTTTTAGTAATTAGATAACATTCATTATAGTGTTTGTTTATAATATCTCCTTGCACATTTATCGATGTAGAACCAACTAAATATTTAATATCATTATCATTAATTTCAATTCCTAATTCTTCTTTAACTTCTCTTATCAAAGCTTGCCTTCCAAATTCTCCTGCATTTACATGACCTCCAACTGTTACATCCCACATATTAGGCCACAGCTTTTTATTACTACTTCTTTTTTGCAACAAGATGTTTCCCTTATTATCATCTATAATAAAAGCATATACTGCTCTGTGCCATAGTCCTTTTTTATGACATTCTTCTCTAGTAGCAATTTCTCCTGTAAATTCTCCTAATTCATTTAATATATCAAAGTTTTCTTCCATAAATTCCTCCTAAAA
The DNA here is from genome assembly GCA_949077355.1 of uncultured Clostridia bacterium. GTDB lineage: Bacteria > Bacillota > Clostridia > TANB77 > CAG-508 > CAG-269. The sequence goes on from CARUQW010000044.1 coordinate 5,864, forward strand.
TAATATTTTTTTATAATTATACCATAATTGGATAGTAAAGTATTAAAATAATAATTTTAAGTATATATTTTTTTACCTGTGCTATTAAATAAATATAAATCTACAAATTTTTTCTCTTATATTTTTTATTTTTCAATAGCTTTTTCTATATCTTTAATGTCTTTTGTCTTAGTTCAATTGCATACTATAAAGACAACTTACAAACTTTATAGTTCGCAAGTTGTCATAATTTGGTGGGCAGGGTTGCATCGATGTATTTTCAATGGTTTTACATGATTTTATATATATTTAATTCTATATATTTTCTATACTTTTTGTAATATATTAAGTTTTAAAATTATATAAGTTATTTTCAAAATTACTTGTATTGCATTATTTATTGCATTATAAAAAAGAAGCAGTTAAAATTTCTGCCTCTTCATATTATAATTATTAAATTACTATTATTTTTGATAAGTTGATTTATAACTATCTCTATAACCTGCATTATAAGAAGCTTTATTTGAAGCACTCTTCCAAGCACTAGATAGAATACATATTCCAACTATTATTGCTATTATTCCTATTATTATTTTTAACCATTTTTTATTTTCATCATTACCCATAAAATACATATCCCTTTCTTTTGTAATATTTTAAAATTATTGTATTTTAACTAACTTACCTAAAACATTCAAATAAAAAGTTTTGTTATGATATCTTGATTTATCCATTTTAAAAACAGGATTAACAGTAACTGTTTCGCCTGGATTTATAGTAAATTGAACTGTCTCTAAATTATCAAATTCAAATTGATAATAACCTGTATAATCAGAATCATTATAATATATGCGTTCATCTTCATCTTCTAATTTTAAATATATAGAATAATCTGGTCTGTAATCATATATTCTTTGTGGTTCATTTGTAATGTTTTTCATTTCTGCTGTTACACAAACAAGAGTATAATAATAGTCATCTACAGTTTTATAATATTTTGGAATACCAACTTTTGTTCTTTCTTCTATATTCGTAACTGTTATTTCATAGTATTTGTTAGTAATTTTATCACCTATGTTTAAACTTGCTTCGTGTCTTGCTTCTAATCGAGCTCTTTCTTCCTCTTTTTCGTTTTTTTCAATTGTTTGATTTACTTTTGATACTATAAAGAATATTGCTATAACTGCTACAATGACAATAAGTATTAACTTAATAACACTAATTCCTTTTTGGTTTTTCATTTATTTTTCACCTCCTTTTTCTTTTGTAATATTTTGTCGAATTTTAGTATATCATTTCTTTTTATTCTCGACAATAGGTATTTTCTAAAAAGTTAGCTTGTTCTCTTGTTATTTTTCCATTAACAGTAGCCAGTCTTAGTAAAGCTTTTATATTTTCCCATTTCATGTTTTTACAACGTCCTTTTGCAGTTTCTTCAATATAAAAAATTAGTTCATCTACTATATACATTGGCACAGAAAAATTTTTGTTTATTTTAGTCATTTTTAATTGCTCCTATTTTTTTACATTTTTCAACAATTAAATAATACTATAAAAGTTGGCAATTGTCAACAACACAAAATAACTTTTTTGTTAATATTTCTAATATAGGGAATACTATAAAAAAGGAGATTTTACAGTGGATTTATCACAAGCAGTTAGAATAAGAATTACAAATTTAATAGAAGAAAGAAAAATAAATGTTTCAAAACTTAGTACAATGGCAGGAATATCACGTTCAACATTATCTAAGTTTTTAGCAGGAAAAAGAAAAATTATAAGACTTGATATGATAGAATATATTTGCGAGGGCTTAAATATAAAATTACAAGACTTTTTCAATGACCCAATATTTGATAATATAGAAATGGAAGATTAGATTAAAAGATAGTACCGATTAAAATACTATCTTTTATTTTTTGTATATTCTATATTTATAGTGTTTCTATTTGTAGTGAAAACCGCTTCTGTTCCATTTTTAGAAATAAGTAATATAAGTTCATGTCTAATATATTTTTGCTTATCTTAGTCAATTTTAGTTATGAAGTTGCACGTTGTACTTAATGTTGCATTATATTTTTAAATAGTGCAACACAGTCAAACCTTTGATATTATTGCGTTTTACTTATATTTGTTGCCCTGTTGCTCTATTTTTTATATAAAAGGTATAAAAAAATAAAATATTATATATCTTAAAAAAATAAAAAAGCATAAATAATATATATAAATAATAGAAATTATGTGCAACCAGCAACAAAGTTTTGCAAACACTTGATATTACTATAATTTATACAGTTGCACATAATTTTTAACGTTGATATTTCTTTTTAGAAGGTTTTGCTGGCTTATCAAAAAAAACATATAGATAAGACATACCTTTATCATTTCTCTCCTTTTTAACTGTAAAATGTTTTCTAGCAACTTTGCCAAAATTACTTTTAAATTGGTCGTATTCCATAGGTGTTATTTTTTTGGCTATACAATATTCATTTTTGTATATTAGGTATAATTCAGAGTAAAAGCCATTTGCTGGAGATAAATCTACTTTTTTACCATCTGTACTACCACATTTATTTAGTAAGTGCCAATTCATGAAGTCTTCACATTGTCCTTTAGGGTTATCATCAAAAATATTTTCAAATAAATGTTCCATTTCTTCTGTATTTTTTAATGTTATTTTACCAGATAAAAAATCTAAATACATATATCTAGCTTTATTTGCTACCCAACATAAGCTGCCATGGTCTAAGCTGTCTAATACACACTTATCTCTTATACGAATACCAGATTTTTCTATTATAATTCCAGCATCTGCACTCATTTCACTTTTGCGATATTCCATTATTTGTTCATCACTTTTTTTGCTATTATCTAAATTCATTACCATTCTATACAATAAAAGGTTGTCTAATTCTTCGTCTTGTACTTTATAAGAACATGGTAATATTGCAACACGTCTACGCATACCTTCCGAATTATCAAATAGCTTAAATTGGCTGTTTGTAGCACATACTATTTGTGGTAGTGTTTCAAGTGACTTTTTTTTGCCATATTTAGGGTTAATTTCTACCGATGCTGTTCCAGTAATACCACCTTTAATGTAACTAAATGCTTCTTTGTTATAGTCTGGTGGTAATTCGTCTATTAAACAACAAATACCTTTATCTAAGTCTTGTCCCCAATAACCTGTTGTGGGGCTTGTACCAAATATATTACTTTCATTATATAGATTTCTACCTAGTAACATTTTAGCTAGTGCTATAAATATACTTTTTCCGTTTCGTCCTCCGCCAGACAATATTACTATTAAACAAAGTTGGTTTCTATGACACATTATAGCTCCATATATTACATAAAACCATTTTATTATTTCCTCTTGAACAACACCTAAATAATCTCTGCTAAGTTCAGCTAAGAAATTATTTATTACTCTACCTAAGTCATCTTTGTGTTCTTCCACCCAAGTTCTATTGTGTAAAGTCCAGTCATAAACTAAATCGGTAGGGGGTAAGTTTTCTTCCTTAAAATAATCAAAATCGTATATATCATCAGAAATACAACTTGCTATTCCATTTTTACATACATAAAAATTACTATTTCTACGAAAAATTTTCTTATTTTCATTGCACCTTTGTATCAATTGCTTTTTTACCTCCTCATAAAATATTGTTTTGAAACTATAATCACAAAAAGTATTTCGTATTTCTTTCCACATAGTGTTTAAATCAAAAACCATTTTTAGGGTAGAATCAATATAACATAGTTGTCCGCCTTCTCCTGTATCGTAAGTATTTCCCATTACATAGAAATCATATTTGTTATATAAAAATTCACACGCTTGTTGTTCTGTTATTTTGCCAGTTTTTGTTTTCATTGCTTTTTCCCATTTTCTATCCTTATCTTTAAATTCCCAACCACTACTTGTTAGTGTTTCTTCATAATCTGCCCAGCGTTCTTCTAAATCACCAAATAAGTCACTATCTGGCATTGGTATTCCTATTTTAACTAAGTATTGGTCGTGTATAGCTGTAATTAAATCTTTAAATTCCCCAATTTCAAAACCATTACTTAAACCAAAATAACTACATCTTTCAACTATATGATTATGACGTCCTTCAGACATTTTCATTAACTGTGTAAATGGGTTATCTGTAAGAGTGTATTCAACTGCATCATCTTTAGTTCTGTCGCCAGTCTTTCCGCCTTTGTGTAGTTCACTATCTTTGAATTTTCCCCAAAGCCAGTATGGTAACACATCAAGTTCTTCTATGTCTATTTTATCAAGTGTAGTAGTAGGGGTATCTAAATCCCAACTACGAACTTCTTTCCTTAACATTCCACAAACTTTAATTATTTGAACAGGTGGACTTTTTCCTTTTGTCCAACCTTTACAATCAAATTTATAACCAAACCAGTTAGTTGCACCAGTTAGTTCTTTTTCATAAAAATTAGGTTTTCTATATAAAAAGTGATAACCTTTAGTAGTTTCTAGTATTAAACAGTTTGACTTTGCCCTAGTTATTATTTCATACATTTCATCCGCTTCTTTTGGATCGTCAAAATCTATGAATATACAACCTTCTGGTACTTCTCTTGCAAAATTAGGGGAGTCTTCTTTTAGTATGTCTTCATATTTTACAGGTGTTTTACGATACGCTGTTTTACTATCTTTGTATAATTTTACTTGTTCAATATCTCCACTCTTAAATTTTTCAATATCAAAAGCATCAGGTGTATCTGCCACCTTACAAAATTTATAATATTTCATTAAAAAACCTCCGTTTATTTTTTATAATTTACATAATATTTTGAAGCAGGTGCATATTTTACAACGCACCACAAACCAAACTAATGTTCAAAGATATACTGGACTCCGCTTCCTATGTAATAATTAAATATACTTTTCTTTTGTAACTTATTTATAATCTTCTTTACTTCTTTTAGTCATACACCATTCTCTTAAAGCATCAAGCAATACAACCTTACTTTTTGTAAAATCAATCGCAGGAAAATCAGAAAGGTTAAAAATATCTTGACTTGTCTTTATTGAACAACCGTAACATTTCTGCTAGTTCTTTAATTGTTATAAAATGTAATCGTTTGCCTTTATCTCCTAGTTCTTCTAACTGTTTATTTAACTCATTGCATTTTTTAATGACTTCGTCTAAATCTGTATCAATATTTAAAGTTACTTTACTCATTATCTTTTCCACCTCTTCTAATTATTTTTATTGCTATTTTCCTGTTCTTTCTTTATTTTTAATCTTTTGTAAAATCGTGCATTAGTTGCTTTTACTTTTTCTGGATTTCTTTTTCTCCAATTTCTTGCGTACTCATTTTTTAAAGTTCTAATTTCTTCTTCATTTTCCATTTAAACACCTCCTTTTTCAGTATTTACAAGTTTTACTTGACAATTATTTTATTTCATCTTATAATTATATTATGACATATACATCATAATTTCAATATGTATGATGTATTTGTCATAAAAAATTAAAGGAGGAAAAAAAATGACAAATAATGATCATTTAAAAATTGCTAGTAAAAGAATTGCAGAATTAAGAAATGAAAGAGGTTGGACACAGGAAAATCTTGCAGACGAATTACATGTAACTACATCTGTTATAGGTCATTGTGAAAGAGGACGCAATATTCCAATAGACATACTATGTCAAATAGCAAAGTGCTTTGAAACATCAAC
>CARUQW010000044.1:11553-13602 GCA_949077355.1 uncultured Clostridia bacterium
TATTTATTAGGCTTAACAAATTCTAAAACTCCAAAAAAAGATTATAGAGCCTTATGTGATGCTATTGGAATAGATGACACAGCAACCGAAATATTAGAAGAAATTAACTTTGTATATGAAGGACAGTATTTAATACCTCTTCTTAACTTTTTAATAAAACAAGAAAAATTACCACCAGATGAAACAATTTTTGAAGAAAAATATAGTCAAATAGAAAATTCAAAATTGACAGAAAAAGAAAAGAAAAAATACATAAGAAAGATACAGAACATTTACGACAGAATGTATAAAAGGTGGCAAGATAAAAATTGTCAACCAGTTTTAAGTAGTATGGAAGATTACTTTATTACAAAAGCAGAAGATAAAAATTTATGTTTGACATTATCAGGAAAATTAAAAAGAGAAGAAGATGTTACAAATGAAATAGAAAAATCAAATATTAGAAAAAAAATAACTGTTCAAGAGTTATTAGAAAAGCAACAGTTAGAAGAAATAAACGAAAGTTTAAAAAAATTAAAAGAAAAATATAAGAAAGAAATGGAATAAAAAACAGGAATATTTTGTGCAGTCGCTAAACAAACTCAAAATATTCCCCATTTAGAAATCAAGAAATGATTCCTTATTTGTATTATAGCAATAAAATCATTTCTTGTAAATAAGGAGTGATTTTTAATTATGGAAAGAAGAAATAAAAAAACAAAATCTGTTGGAAATGGAGAAGGAAGTTTATACTTTAGCGAAAAACTTAATTGTTGGATATTTCAATATGTATATAATGGAAAGAGAAAAACTTTAAAACAAAAGAAAATCGAAACTGTAAAAGATTTTAAAGCTAGAGTAACAAAATTAAAAAATGATATAAATATAGGTTCTTTTATTGAAAATAATAGCACTACTATCTATTCACTAGGTTTAGAAATTATAGAAAACAAGTTTAAACGCAATAAAATAAATGAAGCCTCATACAAACGAGAAATAGGCACTCTTGACTTAATAAAAAATAGCAGTATAAAAGACATAAAAATTCAAAAGGCTACGAGTATACAACTACAAAATTTTATGGATGATAAAAAAATATATGCTAATTCATATATAGACAAAATTTATGAAATGCTAGGAAGAATATTTAAAGAAGCAATAAAAAGAGATTATATATTAAAGAATCCGCTTCTTAATGTAGAAAAACCAAAATCAGTAAAAGAAGATAAAAAAGTGGAAGCCTTTAGCATAGAAGAACAACAAGCCTTTTTTAATGTTTTAACTCCAAATGAACAGTATAGAGATATTTTCATGATAGCTTTATATACAGGTATGCGTATGGGCGAAATACTAGCTTTAAAAAGAGAGGATATAGATTTTAAAGAAAAGGTTATACATATAAGAAGAAGTCTTACAAAAAATAAAGATGGAAAGCCTATTTTAGGAGATACTACAAAAACATATAATTCTATTAGAGATATACCTATTCACTCTCTATTTGAAGCGGAATTAAAACATGCTATAAATAATATGACATTAAATATATATAATCTAATATTTATACAAAAAGATGGCTCATTTATTAGTGTAGCAAACATGAATAGCCGTTTTAAAAGATTATGCACAAATGCCAATATAGGAACTATACCTTATATAATAAAAAGAGATAAAAAAGAAATACACTCCAAAACAAGCACTTATAATCAACACATGTTAAGACATACATACGCAACTAGAATGATAGAAGCTGGAGTCCCTGCCGAAGTCTTACAAAAATTACTAGGACATAAAGACATACAAACTACAATAAATACATACACAACTATATTTGATAAATTCAAAAAAGAACAAGTTGATAAATATGTAGAATATATGCAAAAAATTAACTAAAAATCTCTATTGCATTAGTTTTGCATACTTTCAAACTAAAAAACAACCTGAAATGCTTGATTTCCTAAGCAATTTAGGTTGTTCGTTTTTGGTGGGCAGGGAAGGATTCGAACCTTCGTACTCAAATGAGAACAGATTTACAGTCTGCCGCCTTTAGCCACTCGGCCACCTACCCAAATA
>CARUQW010000045.1 GCA_949077355.1 uncultured Clostridia bacterium
TCTATTTCTGGAATTTTTGCGACTTGTCTTTCTATTTCTGGAATTTTTGCGACTTCTTTTTTTATTTCTTTTAGTTCATCTTGTACTAGGTCTACTTTTTGATCAACTTTTCCGATTGCTGCTAATATCTCATTTTTCATTTTATTATCCATTAGTTCCTCCTTTCTTTTTACTACAATCGATTGTTTTATTATTATACATGGATAGAACTAACATGTCAAGGAAAATTCATTGACAATATTCGACAAACGTAATTATTCAAAGAAAATGCAATGTTATGAGCTATCTATTTTCTGTCATTAAATTGTAAACAATATTTAATATTCTTGAAATAAACTCTCTTTATTTTTATAGTATAATAAAAGTAGATTATACTAAGGAGAATTGTATATGAGTATCGAAGCAGATTTAAGAAAAGATGGAATTGAAGTAATCGAAACACTAGATACTTTGAAAATTAATTCAATTGCTCGAAATATTGCACAAAAAATTTGTGAATCATTTCCTAATTATGGTTTCAGTCAAAATGAGTTATTTATTCGCTTATCTAGATTAAATATGTATAAAGCAAAAATGCCTGAAGGCATGGCTGAAGCTAATTACTTCTATAAAAATACTTCTATTTATTTTAATGAGCATATTGCCAATGAAGACTTAGAAGAATTTGCTATTCATGAGTGCATTCATTATATTCAAGAAGTAAAAGATAAAAGAAATTATTTAATCAGAATGGGACTTTGTGATTATACTGAATTTAAAATCTATGGATTAGGATTAAATGAAGCCGCTGTCCAACTAATTTCTTCTAAAATTAATGGTATTCCGAAAGAATATGTTAAATATTTTGGGATTAGTTTTGAAACAATTAGCCCTTCTTATTATCCTTTGGAATGTTGCTTAGTCAATCAATTGGCTTACATTACAGGAGAAGATATTTTATTTGAAAGTACTTTAAAAAGTAATAATAATTTCAAAATTGCTTTTTCCAAATTAACTTCCCCAAAGACTTTCATGGCCATTCAAAATTCCATTGATGAAATTCTTTATCACGAAGAAGATATTATTAAACTTAATAATAAAATTTCTCAAATTGATAATAGAAATAAAAAAGTGGATGGAATGATTGAAAAGATTGATGAGCTAAAACGCGAGATAACATTAACCTTTTTACGTACCCAAAATCTCATTATTTCTAGCTATTTTGATGCCGCCTTTGATAAAATTATAGATTTAGAAGGTGTTGAAAAATATAGGCAAAAACTATATTCTTTTAAAGATTTAATTGGTTACACAGAAGGATATACCTTTTTCAATGATTATTATGTTTCTAAAATGGAACAATTAGAGCATAAATATAATTTACTAGAAAATGGTGAATTTGAAACTGCTCTTAAGATTATTACGAAAAGAGAAAGTTTATTTATTCGTGCGATTAAGACACTTAAAAAACTTATTTTCGGAAATTCTGCTGAAAAAGAAAAAAATTATTAGATTGAAAAGAGGAATGAAATTTTCTAATTTTCATTCCTCTTTTCATTTATTATCTTTATTATATTTTTAGCTGCTTCTCTCCCTGAATAACTAGCCCAAGCTACTGTTGATTTTATTCCTACTAGGTCTCCACCAGCATATATTTTCGGATTAGAAGTCTGATAATTCTCATCTACTTGAATATTTCCCCACCTATTTATTTGTAATCCTAATTCTTTTACATATGGTTCTACTGTAGAACCAAGTGCCATTATAATATTATCTACTTTTATTTGATAATTACTATCTTCTATATTGGCTGGTACTAATCTGGTATCATTTTCTTTTTGCACCAATTTTGTCTTTATTAGTTCTACTTTTTCGACTTTCTTTTCTCCTATGATTTTCACAATATTATTTTGAAATAGAAACTCAATTCCCTCTTTTTTTGCTTCTTCTACTTCTTTTTCTTCTGCTGGCATTTGCTTTTCTGCTCTTCGATAAATAACTTTTACTTCTTTTGCTCCTAGTTTTTTGATTGTTCTAGCACAGTCCATAGCTACATTTCCGCCACCAATTACTGCTACTATTTTGCCTTTATAGTTCGGATGTAATTTGTACTCTAATAATTCATTTCCCCCTAATACACCTTCTAGATTTTCACCTTCCACTCCCATTTTAATAGATTGATTGGCTCCAATGCTTAAAAAAATGGCATCATATTGTCTTTCTAAATCTTTTAGCAGTAAATTTTTTCCTAATTGTTGTTTATATTTTACTTGAATTCCTAATCGCAAAATTTTCCCCACTGTCTTTTCTACAATTTCTTTTGGTAATCTAAATTCTGGAATCCCATGTACTAATAACCCACCTAAATAGTCATATTTTTCATATATCGTTACTGCTATTCCTTCTTTTGCTAAAAAGGCAGCTGCTGTCAAACCGCTCGGTCCTCCCCCTACAATTGCTACTTTTTTATCACTTCTATTTTTCTTAGTGTCTTCCCCATAACAGTTTAGCAAACTGTCCCTTTCATTTATTACTGAGTCAAATACAAAAGCTTCTAAATCTCCTATGAAAACTGGCTCTCCTTTTATCCCTCTTACACAAGAACCTTGACACTGTTTTTTATGAGGACATATTCTTCCACATACACCTTGTAATACCGTTGTTTCTGATAATATTTCATATGCTCTTTTATAATTTCCCTGTTTTACTTGTTCTATAAATTGCGGAATGTTGTTTCCTAAAGGACATCCTTTTATAGAACATGGCTTTACTTTGCAATTTAAACAATAATTCGCTTTTTCATTTATTTTTTCCATTTGAGTTTCATTCCTTTTATCGTATCTTTTCTGTATTTTATTATAGATATTAGCATCTGTCAATTGTTCGACTAAGCAGTTCAACAGAAAACCTATAAATTTATGCATTTATTACTAATTTTAAATCGTTAATAAAATCAATTTTTTTGTTTTCATCACGAAGTAGAGCTGCTGGATGCCAAGTTGGCATATATTTTATTCCCTTTTTCTCAATCCATTTTCCTCGTGATGCTGTTATCCCATATTCTTTTCCTAAAATATTTTTTAAAGCTACACTTCCAAGTAATACAATGGTTTCTGGTTTTACTAATACAACTTGATTTCTTAAATAATTTAGACAAGCAAAAGCTTCATCATCTTCTGGATTTCGATTAGATGGTGGCCTACATTTTACAATATTAGCAATATAAACTTCCTCTCTTTTAATTCCAACCGTCTGAAATGCCATGTTCATAAGTCTTCCTGCTCTTCCTACAAATGGCTCTCCGTAATCGATCTTCGTCTGCTCCTGGTCCTTCTCCAATAAACATGATTCTTGCTTCTTTATTCCCGATGCCAAAAACTATATTTTGTCTTGTTTTACATAACTTACATTTATTACAATTAATAATTGATTTCTCTAATTCTTCCCATGTTTCAAACATATGGCTACTTTTGTGCCTGTCCCAAAACTAACCATTGGGATAGGTCTTCCTCCTTTTCTCTTTTATTTTACACATTGTTCTATTAATTCTATTTTTCTTTTTCGATTCGTATCTATTTTTGCTTTTGTTCCAATTGGTATCACTGTTTTAGTTTCGATATGACCAAAATTATTGGACTTGATGATTGGAAAATCATATTGGTTTCCTATAGTATCTAAAACAATTTGTTCTAAACTAATGTTACTTTCATGTTCATAATTTCCTATCCATATTCCTTTTATTTGTTCAAATACTCCATTTTGTTTCATATGTGCTAAAAAATGACTTGCTGCTGCTGGGTCTGTTTCCATTCCTAATTCTTCTATAAATAAAATTTTATTTTTAAAGTTAAGTTGATATTTTCCACTTACTAAACTATGTAATAAATTTAGATTTCCCCCTATTAATTCTCCTTCTGCTTCACCCTCTTGAATAGTTACATATTCTTCGTTTTCTTTTCCTATTTCTAAACTTCCTTCTACAAGCCTCTTGATTGCTTCTTGCAAGCCATAATCTGTTTCATCTGTTGCAATGGTTTTGAAATTTGTCCCACTAAAAGTTACTAGCCCTGTTTGAGCAGTGATAACATTCGTAATCGATGTAATATCACTATATCCACATACAATTTTAGGATTCTTCTTAATTTCTTCATAATCTAATAATTCAAATATCGTGTTGGAATTATTTCCTCCTTTTGCACACCATATCATTTTAACTTCTTTATCGTGAAACATCTCATTCATATCTTCTGCCTTTTCCTGTGCTGTAGCACTATAACCGCAATGTATTAGCATATATGTTCTTTGCAAATTTTACCTTAAACCCATTTTTTTCTACAATTTTTTTCGCCTTTTCTAATTCTTTTATATTATCTCCAATAATTGGATTAGATGGTGCTACTACGCCTATTGTATCACCCATTTTTAATTTATTTGGTATTATCATATTTTTCTCCTCTCATGTGCAATTGGGGACGTTTCCTTTTTCACATTTTGTGCACTTAGGAATCATATCTCTACTTTGTTTTAAAATTTTCCTATATTTTGTATATTACTTTTTATAATCATAACGAATGTAAATGAAAATATTTAGAAATTTTTAATCAATTTTATGGAAAGAGTCCACGCTTGACGTGGAAAGGTGCCATAAAATTGATTTAGAATTTCTTAATAGATTTCATGTAACCGAGTTATAATTATAAAAAATAATATACAACAATATAATACTAATTGAATACATGTTCCTAAGTGCACAAAATGTGAAAAAGGAAACGTCCCCAATTGCACATCATTTTTTTAGCTCGATTAATGCTGTATTTAATCCGTATTCTTGCTTTTCTACTCGATAAGAATGAATTAAATCTGAATGGCATACACTGCAAATCCCACTGTCTATAATATTTTCTGTTTTTAAGCCTTCTTTTTGCAATATGATTTGATTGATTTTTACAGTATCAATATGCCATTTTTGATTTGGTATGGTTTCTTCTATAATTTCCTTTTTATTAGTTATGTCTTGAAATTCTTTTTCAAAACTTTCTTTTACTTCTTTTTCTACTTCAAAATGGCATTTTCGGATACTTGGACAAATGCAACAAATTATATTTTCTGGTTCACATGCAAATTCTTTTTTCATTTTTTCCACTGTCTTAACAGAAATTCTTTGCAGCGTTCCTCTCCATCCAGAATGTGTGTTAGCAATGACCCTCTTTATGGGATCAAAGAATAGTAATAAGATACAGTCTGCATTGGTAGTAGATAGCATGATATTCTTTTGATTTGTAATTAGTCCATCTGTCTTAGCATATTGTTCGAGATTAAAGTCTGGTTTGTCTTGATGTACTTTTTCTCTTGCAATTTTAACTTCATCCGTATGTTCTTGATTCGTTTTTACCAAATGCTCTAATTTTGAATTTATGGCATAACATAAACTTTGATAATCTTGCATCGCCTTTTGGTAGCTATCTTCTTGCAATTTTTGTTTATTCGCTCTAGCGGTTCTATAATTTCTATCAATTCCTAAGCTATAAGCATGATTTATGATGTCTTTGTATTCTAGTAATTTTTTAAATTGTAAGTATTCTACACCATCTTTTTTAATATGTAATACATTTTCATTCGATAAATCCATTACTTTCTAATCCTTCTTTCATTTTTCTTATGATATCATCTTTTGATTTTTTGTCAATATAGTTGTATACATTATTATTCTGTTTTGTATTAAATCCACATACTGTTTTGTATTCACAGTATTCACATGGTGTTTTTCCATTTTTATGGTAAGGTTTTAAATCAATTTTTCCACTCAAAATCTCTTTTGCTATTTGTTTGATGATATAATCTATATAGTCTTGCAATATTTTGAATTCTTCTTTATCTACGCCATTGGTCCATTTTTCGTTGACAGTTCCTGATGCTGTAATAGCCGCTGGTACTAATTTTGAACTTCCAGAAGTTAATGTGTTATCATTCATTTGAATGATTTTGACATCAGCTAAAATTAGCCCTTTCATTCGGAAGTTTTTTTGAATTAGCTGCTCAATTTCTTCTTCTGTTATTTTTTTATCAGCTTTTATCATTTGCTCTAATAATGAAAAATAAAATACCCCTGCTGGCATGATATCTTCTTCTTTGCAAATAGCATCTGAATAGGTAAGTAATTGAATTTGTAATCCTGCATAAACTTCATTTAAATCTATATTTTTACTAGATGATTTATAGTCGATGATTCTTAAATATTTTCCATCTTCTCCGATTGGCTGTATCAATTCTATCTATTTTTCCTGTAATTTCGACTTTTTTTCCATCTTCTAATGTTAAAATAATTGGCTTATATTTTCCTTTTTTACCAAATTCAATTTCTGTTCCTTCAATGGAAAAATCACTGTGAATCAAAGTCTGTATGATATATTTCAATGCTTTACTAACAATTCTTTTTAATCGTTTTACTAAAACCTTATATTTGGCAGTTGAACTGAATATAAAATTTTTGCTTAAATGTAAGTTACTATCAATAATTTCAGATACCATTTGATCTATTTGCTCTTCTTCTATTTCGCTTAGTGCTAGTCTTTGCTCTCTTATTTGTTCGAAAAATTCATCAATGGTTTCGTGCATAAAAGAACCTGTTTCAAAAGTATGAATTTTTAAACTTTCTTTTTCTTTTAGTTTCAATCCATATTGTAAGTAATACGAAAATGGACAACTCCTATATTTTTCTAATCGTGATACACTTGTGTTTAATGTATTTCCATATAATTTATCAATATTTTCTGGTTTGATTGACTTAGGTAAATTAGTAAATTCTAATCCTTGCAAATCATTTTGTAATTTTTCTTGCCACTGCGTCTTTTTTTTATAATATTGATAAACCTGATACCAAATTTTATCAATCGATTCTTTCTCCCTTAGTCTAGCTATATTTTCTAGTAATTCTTCATAGGTTACTTGCTCATTTATTATTTCATATTTTTTTTCTATCATATCACTTTTTTCTTGCAAATTTGGATATAACTTTTTTACTTTATGAATTAACATGGATGGTCTTAATGATTTTCCTTCTTTATCCGATGATGTGTAGGATAGATATACTCTATTTTCTGCTGTTGTGAAAGCTTTATGTATATTGAAATTATCTTCATATAATCGTTCCATTGTACCTTTGGCAAGTTCCATTCCATCTTCCTTTAATCGTTCTCTATCAGCATCATCTAAAAAACCTTCTTCTTTGTTAACACTTGGAAAGCTTCCATCATTTAATCCTATGATAAATACGTCCTTTACTTTGTGGCTTCTTGACCTATCAATATCGCCAAATGTTACTTGGTCTTGTGTTCCTGGAATTTTTCCCAATTCGCTATTTTTTAATCCCACTCGTAATATTTTGCTATATTGGTCAAGAGTAATGTTGTCATTTCCAAATACCAGAACCATTTCATCTAATAGCTCTAATATAATTTTATAACTGGCTACATATTCGTTTGCTAAATCTATCATGCCATTTTCTTCTAGTTCTCCGTATTTTCTGTGTTATTTTTTCTTCTATTTTTTGTTCTTGCAAATGTCCATAGATACATTTTGTTATATTTTCTACTGTTTTATTTTGATTCATTTTTTCTTTTAATTCTAAAATTGGTTCAACAATTTGTTTTCTTAATTGATTGTATCTTTCAATTTTTTGTTTTTTTTCTTCTTTTTCCATTTCATAAACAAATTCTTTTTTCCATTTATTTTGTTTGATTCCCCATTTGTTACAATAGTTTTCTAATTCAAATATTTCATCTAATTCAATTTCTAAAAATCCTAATTTTAGATAATTAAATACAGATTCTGTTGAAAAATTTTTGTTCATTACTTCTAACAGAGCCAACATATATTGAATGATAATATTTTGATTGACATCTCTTTTTTCATCGATAAATACTGGTATTTTGTATTTTGAAAAAATAGCCCTTACTAAAGAAGCATATTCATCTATATTTTTGGTTATGATTGCTATATCTTTATATCTTCTATTTTCATTTTTGACTAGATTTGTAATTTTTTTTGCTATGTTTTCTATTTCAGAATACGGATTTTGAGCTAAAAATAGCTCTATGTTTTCCACATTTTTTTCATATTTTGTGGATTTATGATTGTTTATATTTTCACTTAAATGCTGCAACTCTTCACTTTTAAAACGATATTGCTCATTCAAATGAACGGGTTCTTCGAATAGAAAGTTATTTTCATTGACTAAATTCCAAATCTTTGCAATTGTTGTTTTGTTTGAATAATAAATATCGATATCTGGATTCGTATTGGTATTTAAATCATTTGTACAAATTGTGATATTCACTTGTTTAGCAAGTTTGATAAATTTTTCAATCACAGTATATTCTTGTTTCGTAAAACCTGCAAACTCATCAAAATAAAGAATGGCATTTTGAATCAAATCTGTTTCTTCTATATGTTCTGCAAGTATTGTTAATAAATCTGCTTCTTCTATATATTTTCCTTCGATTTGTTCTTGAAATTTTTCATAAATGAGTATAATATCTTTTAATTTCGTTTTCAGATAAGTATCTTCTATTTTTCCCATTTCCTTTTTTAAATCTTCTATAAGAATTCCATGTTTTTTGAATTCTGTTATGGCATTCATACATAAATCTATGTTTTCTTCTGATTTTCCTAAAAATTTTAATTCTTTTTTATATTGATTTAAAATCGAGTAAATTAACATCGCTTTTCCTTGCTTTGTTAAATGAGTTTTACTACTTCCACCAACTTCATTTAAAACTCTATATGCCATTCTGCTTAAAGTTACTACTTCTGCATTGATAACAGCATGGTTTTGAATCGTTTTCATCAACTTTGTTTCTGCTGTAAATGAAAACTGCTCTGGTGTTATCATATATATTTTCTTTTCTTTTGGTATCTGATTGGCTATTTCTTGAAAACAATACTTACTTTTTCCACTCCCTGGTTTTCCATATATGATTCTTAGTCCCATTTTTTTCCTCCATTTTTTCGTTTTTATTGTATACGAAATTCAAAAAAATAGCAAGGCTTCAAGTTTATCTTTGGATTTTATTGAAAATAGGTAGTTTTTATGATACTATACTTTCGTAAAATAAATTTATTGTTGGGAGAATTTTAATGAAATTATATGTAATTAGACACGGATTGACAAAGTGTAATGTTGAAAAAAAATATAATGGAAAATTGGATGAAGATATCAATGAAACAGGTATACAGCAAGCTCAAAAAGCACAGCAAATAGTTAAAAATTTAGATATTGATTTAATTATTTGTTCCCCCTTATTAAGAACTAGGCATACTTGCCATATTGTAAATGCAAATCATGTGCCAGTCATTCTTGATTGTCGAATTGAAGAAAGAGATTGTGGTATCTATACAGGTAAAGAACTTGGAGAATTTTATGATACAGATTATTGGAATTACTATTCTAACAAAAAAGTAGAAGGATTAGAAAGTATTCAAGATTTGTTCACAAGAATTGGAAATTTTCTAGATGAAATTAAAGAAAAATATAAAGATAAAAACGTTCTTTTAGTAACTCATGGTGGAGTAGCACGAGCAATCTATTTTTATTTTAATGAATTGCCAAAAGATGGCATGATACAAAAATTTGGAGCTAGTAATTGTGAAATTACGGAATATGAAATGTAAAAAAGGAAGTAAGCATGACTTACTTCCTCTTTTTCTTTATCCAATTTTCCTAGAAGGCCCCTCCGCCTCCGTCCAGATCCTCCTCCACCAGAAAATCCGCCTCCACCAGAGAAGCCTCCGCCTCCTCCGCTTGAAAATCCATCCGAATCTCCACTAAAGGCACTTTCTGCCATAGCAGAAAACATCTTTCCAGTTGCTCTTCCATAACTTCTCATAAATATTCTATCCAAACTTGCTTCGTTATAGAACAAGTAATAATCTGACAAAATAAATTGGGTAAATAATTGATTATCTATCAATGCAGTTAAATCATCATCCATATATAATCCTTTGATTCTCTTGATAATTTTATTTGCCACTCCAAAACTAACAGCATAACTTAAATATTGTTCCCACAATACCACTTGTTCTATATCTCTGTCTTCCATCATAGAATAATTTTCGATTTTGTCTTTCAAAGTATTTAATTTGCTAAAATCTTCTATCATGATTGCATTATTTTTTAGCATTAAATTATCGGTTAATATTAAAATGGTTGCAATTGAAATTAAAATTTCATCTGCTACAATATATTTTACTGGTGAGAAAATTGCAGTCAACAAAATGATAATTCCAAAAAGTACAACTAGACTAATGGTTGTTGTTACTATTTTCTGTCCACTTACTCGCTGTACAGTTTTATTAATCTTATGCCTTATGATAATAATTAAATTAATTGGCAAATATAAGATTCCTATCAAAAAAGGAAGTAAGACTATTGCATAAGCTCCAAAAGCAGCTAAAAGTCTGGAGGATGTTTGCTCATTATACACATTAAATCCATTGAACATAATATGTTTTGCAATTACTATTATACTTAGAATAAATAGAAATACGTTAAATCCTCTAATAATTAATGGTACTTTTGCTTGATTGGCTCCTTTTTGTGCTAAATTAGCTTCTACTAGTTGATTTAGTTGTTTGAATTTTTTATTCGCATCTTTTTCTTTTGGCATTTCTTTCAATCGGTCTGTTAAATGTACCAATTCCTTTGTCCCAAATACCCAGTCATAGACATATTTTTCTATGCTGTCCATCTGATTTTCTAATTCTTTATTCTTGCTAATGATATAAGCATAGTTATCTTTTTTTATCGCTTGGCTTCTAATTTCCAATTTTATAATCTTTTTGTTAATTAATCCTAAGATAACAGCAATGATATCTCTTGCTAGAATGGTTCTACTTCCTTGAATACAACCTGCTAGCATCGGATTATATTTTTGGAATAATTCTTCTTCCTCTATATTAGATACTACATATTTCTTGTCTTTTTCATAAATTAGCATCAAAATAATCCAATATACTAATAAGCAAATAGCAAAGACAATGATTTTCCAAGTGAATGCATTTTTTTCTTCTTTATTTTCGATAATTGCATTTTCATCTTTATGTACCAAGTCTCTTGCTACTAAATGAGACATTTTTTTACTATTTGCAATGTTACTATTGTCAAATAAAACCCTTGCTGCTACATATTGTCCTGGCTTTACATCTTGTACTTTAAAATTAGCATGTGTATTATCCACAATCTTTGATTTTCCATTGTATGGTCCATGTCCCCATATTTCTATTTTGCTTTGGTTTTGTGGTAAATAGATATCAATGTTCAATTTTTGGATGGTTACGGCCCATGCTCCACCAATAAAATTGTAATATAATTCTCCTACATCTTCATGCTTTACACATACATTTTCTAAAGTATAATCCATTTTAAATTTCTTTGTTGTATTGGTCGATGGTGAATATGCTCGAATTTGTTGTATTCCTTTTTGTTTATCAATGGTATACACTTGTGAATTTCCATTCCTAGCTTGCTTTACTTGTTGAAATGGTATTTCCTTGCCATTATTGATTAGCGAAACACTGTTTATTTTTACATTGGTAGCATTATAAAACTTGTCTTCTAGTAAACTTCCTGATGCAGCCTCTTTGCGCTCTGCATCTTCTAAATTATAGGGAATATCAATATAAATTCCATTATAGTGTCCACTGAATTGATACGTTATTTCTTGTTTTACATTTAATGAACCATCTTGCTGCACAGTTGCCTGTATATCCATATTTTCTATGCTATAGCTCTCTGCTTGTACGTTCCTACTTCCTAGAAGAAGCATTAAAGCTATTCCTAACATACTTATTATTAATTTGATTCTTTTTTTCATCTTACGTTTTCCCCTATCATTTCTATTAATTGGTTAATTTCTTGTTTTTCTTTTTCCATTACTTTCCCATCATGTTTATCGCCATAATCCTCTATAAAATCTATCATTTCAAAGTAAGCTTCTAAATAATCTTTTTGCTTTATATTATAGATTACTAATTCTTTTGTTCTTTGTTGTCTTTTACTTAATTCATATTCATCATTTTTACATTTCATATTTTCTAGTATTTCTTTAATTTGCATGATTTTCTTTTTTATTATTTCTTTTCTTTCTTCTTCTGATACATGTCTGATATAATCTGGTAATTGCATTTTTTCTAGTAATTGGTCTCGATTTTCTTTAGAAGTTTTTCTTTTGAATAGATTCACTTTTCTCTCCTCCAATAAAATAAATATTGTTGTGCCATTCCTGCTAGGTCTCCAAATTTTTCGGTTGCTATTTTTTCAATTTGCTTTTTGCTTACTTTGGCCTCATCTTGTTGTTTTATGTATAAATCGTTCATGACTCTTCTGACCCATACATCAATTGGAAAAACTTCTAATCTTTTTAAGGTTGAAAATAATAAAATGCAATCTGCTACTTTAGGTCCGATTCCAGATAAGCTTAATAATTGTTCTCTTACTTCAAAAGTATTTGGATTTTGTTTTATTTCTTCTAAATCTACTTGTTTTGTTAATACCATTTGTGTTGTTTCATAAATTCTTTTATCTCTAAATCCTAATCCTAAATTCCTGTATTCTTGAATGGTAACTTCTTTTAATTGTTCTGGAGTTGGAAATGTATAATAATCTTTTCCTTCCCATGTTATTTTATCTCCATATTTTTTGGATAATCGTTCTATAATTCCTTTTATTCTAGGAATATTGTTATTCGCTGAAATAATGAATGATACAATGGTTTCCCATAAGTCTTGATTTAACAGGCGTATTCCTTCTCCATATTGTATACTCGTTTTCATGTTTTCATCAATTTGTGCTAATTTTTGTTTTATTTTCTTATAGTCTCGATTTAAGTCAAAGTATTCTTCTACTGTTTTTTGTATGTCATTTTGACAAATTCCTTCTATTGTAATTTTATCATTTTCTTTTTTTATGTTTAAGACATTTTTCCCAAATACTCCTGTATAACTTCCGTCTTCTTGTAGATTCCATCGAAAGCATTGTCCACATTCAAAGATGTCTTTTAATTCAAATGAGTCTATATTTTGTAGTACTATTTTTTGTTTTTTCATGTTTTTCTCCTATTTTTTAATAAGTTCATTATACTATATTCTTTTCTTGGTTTCAATTCTATTTTTAAGAATTTGAAGTGAAAAATTTTTAAGTTTTGTTTATTTTATAGTAATTATCCCCCGGCTTAGCCGGGGGCTTTTTATCTTACGCCTAAAAGGCT
>CARUQW010000046.1:0-11409 GCA_949077355.1 uncultured Clostridia bacterium
GGCAGAGCCCACATCAAACATCAGGGTGAACTAATCTTCAAATAATTTTGACATTCTAGGGTGTCCTAATCAAAAACTATTGACACCATGATTTTAGGGATGGGGATTAGAGGGAGGTTCCTTAAAATCCCTATTTTAATTATAAATACAACAAATAAGCTAAAATAGAACGATAAACTTTCTATTTTAGCTTATTTATTGTAAAATTATATTTTATAAAAAAGGAACAGGGATTTTGAAGAAAGTCCCCCTAATCCCCTTTATTTTTTATTTGTCCTCATGATTTTTTCCTCCGTCCCCAAAATCATGGGAATCGTTAAAGTCTAACATACTTAAATTAATTCTATCTTGGTCGTCAATATTAATAACTTTAACTGTAATTTTATCTCCTACATGAAGCACGTCTTCAATGTTTTTGATTCTTTCTTTTGATATTTTAGAAATGTGTAGTAATCCTTCTTTTCCTCCACAGCCTAAATCTACAAATGCTCCAAAGTTCATTAAACGGACTACTTCTCCATAATAAATTCCACCTGGTTCTACTTCTCTTACGATATCTTCTACCATCTCCAAAGCTTGGATTGCTTTTTCTCTATCTGTTGAATAAATAAATACTTGTCCGTCTTCTTCAATATCAATTTTTACACCTGTTTCTTCAATGATTTTGTTTATCATTTTTCCACCAGGTCCGATTACATCTTTTATTTTTTCAACTTTGATTTGTGTGCTTACAATTCTTGGTGCATATTCAGAAACATCTGCTCTTGGCTCACGAATAACTGGTGCCATAACATCATCTAAAATATGTTGTCTTGCTTTTCTTGTTTTTTCAAATGCTTCTTTGATGATATCATAAGTTAAACCATCACATTTAATATCTACTTGAATTGCTGTAATTCCTTTTTCTGTTCCACCAACTTTAAAGTCCATATCACCAAAAAAGTCTTCTAATCCTTGGATATCTACTAACATTACATAGTCATCATCTTTTTCTGGATTTGTTACCAAACCTGTTGAAATACCAGCAACTGGTCTTTTAATTGGTACACCAGCATCCATTAATGATAATGTACTTCCACAGATACTTGCTTGTGAAGTTGAACCATTAGAAGATAATACTTCTGATACTACTCTAATGGCATAAGGAAACTCTTCTTTTGATGGTAATACTGGCACTAATGCTTTTTCTGCTAAAGCTCCATGTCCTACTTCTCTTCTTCCTGGTCCTCTACTTGGTCTAGCCTCTCCTACAGAGTAACTTGGGAAATTATAATGATGCATATATCTTTTAGATTCTTCTGTATCAATTCCATCTAATACTTGTTCTTCACTTATCATTCCTAATGTTGCAATAGACATAACTTGTGTTTGTCCTCTTGTAAACAATGCACTTCCGTGTACTCTTGGAAGTAATCCTACTTCACATGATAATGGTCGTATTTCATCTAATTGTCTTCCATCTACTCTTTTATGTTCGAAATAAATCATTTCTCTTACACATTTTTTCTCTAATTTATAAATCGCTTCTCCTACATCTTTTTTGTGTTCTTCAAAAGCTTCTTCTCCCATTTTTTCTGTATAAGTTTCTTCAATTTTCTTTGTTAATTCATCGATGTTTCTGTCCCTTGTTTCTTTGTCTGCTTCTTGCACCTTTTCCTTCATTTCTTCTTTAAAGTTAGTTTCTACAAATTCATATACATCGTGGTCAACCTCAAATGATTTATATTCAAATTTAGGCTTTCCAATTTCTTTTTGTATTTTATTAATAAATTTACAAATTTTCTTAATTTCCTTATGCGCTTCTTTAATCGCTTTTAACATGATATCATCTGGAACCTCATTTGCTCCAGCTTCAATCATTGTAATTTTCTTTTCTGTTGCTGCAACGGTTAATGTTAAATCACTATTTTCTCTTTGTTCTACAGTTGGATTAATTACAATTTTGCCATCTACCAATCCTACATTAACTGCTGCTGTTGGTCCATTAAATGGAATATCTGAAATAGCCAAAGCAGAAGCTGCTCCTATCATAGCCGCCACTTCTGGTGAATTGTCTTGTTCTACACAAAGCACCGTTCCAACAACTACAACATCATTTCTAAAATCTTTTGGGAATAGTGGTCTTAATGGTCGATCAATTGCTCTTGATGTTAAGATTGCTTTATCACTTGGTTTTCCTTCTCTTTTCAAAAATCCCCCTGGGATTTTTCCTACTGAATATAATTTTTCTTCAAAATCCACAGATAATGGAAAGAAATCGATTCCTTCTCTTGGTTCTTTAGAAGCTGTTACATTAACTAATACACAAGTATCTCCATAACGTACTAATACACTTCCATTGGCTAAACCTGCCATTTTTCCTGTTTCTATTACAAGTTTTCTTCCTGCTAATTCTGTTTCATAAGTTTTAAACATATTTTTTCCTCCTTTTTCTTTTTGTACCAAAAAGGTTCGTCCTCAATGGCATCCAAGCAAATTTAGATTGTAACCTCTATAATATCCTGTAATAAGGTACAGCATATTATACAAGCTACTCACCTAAATATTTGCTTGTTTTTTGTTTTCATAACCTAACAAAAAGCCCACGCCAAATAAGCTATGGGCTTTGTTACAATTATTTTCTTAATCCTAACTTTTCAACAATTGCTCTATATCTGTTGATATCTTTTTTTGCTAAATAGTTTAAAAGATTTCTTCTTTTACCTACCATTTTTAAAAGACCTCTTCTTGAGTGATTGTCTTTTTTATGGATTTTTAAGTGTTCTGTTAGTTCATTAATTCTTTCTGTTAAAAGAGCGATTTGAACTTCTGGTGAACCAGTATCATTTTCTTCTCTTTTATGAGTATTAATGACTTCTTGTTTTCTTTCCTTTGTCATATTTTTCTCCTTTCTCAAGGCACAATTTAATTTAGAAACTTTCTAAATTTACACCTTATCGATTTTATTTGCCTTTAACCGAGCTTAAAGTTTTGGTGCTTTTCTTATAGCTAAGTAAAAGGTATGTCTTTTTTGACATACTTATTGTACTATATTTTGGAATAAATTTCAAGTGTTTTTTCTATTTTTCATGAATTAATATAGTTTGTCTTGCATATTATGTTATACAATAAGAAAAAATAAATTAGCAAAGAAAGGACTGATTATATGCTAACTCAATATATTGAAGAACATAAAAATGAAATCATACAAAAAACACAAGAATTAATCCAAATACCAAGTGTTATTTCAACTTCTAGTAATCCACATCATCCATTTGGTGATTCTATTAATGACGCTTTAGAATACATTCTAAATCTTGGTAAAAGCTTAGGATTTCGCACTAAAAATATAGATGGTTACTGTGGTTACATTGAATTTGGAGAAGGCAAAGAATTAATTGGCATTATTGGTCATTTAGACGTTGTTCCTGAAGGGGATAATTGGACTTATCCACCTTTTAGTGGAACAATACAAGATAACAAAATTTATGGTCGAGGTGCCATTGATGATAAGGGTCCTGTTATTAGCTGTTTATATGCAATGAAAGCAGTAGCAGATACTTGTCAAGTCCACAAACGTGTCCGCTTAATTTTAGGTTTGAACGAAGAAAATGATTGGAAATGCGTTAACTACTATAAAAAACATGAAGAATCACCTTCTATTGCATTCAGTCCAGATGCAGATTTTCCATGTATCTATTCAGAAAAGGCTATCTTAACTTCTTATTTAAAAATGGATTACACTGCTTTTTTAAAGAAAGATATCATTATCAAAGACATTAATACTTATGGTAACGCCATTAATGTGGTTCCTAAAATTTGTAGTGTTGTATTAAAAATAAATTCTTCCAAAATAAAAATGTATGACTTGATTGAAAATTTAAAAAATATCATACAAAAAACTGATTTTGAAATTGATATCTACAAACTTGATGAAGAAGAACTAAAACTTACATCTTATGGTATACCTAGTCATGCTGCTCATCCTGAATTAGGTATAAATGCTATTTCCCGTTTAATTGTAATTTTGTCTAAAATATTTAACCTCTACAACATTTCCATAGAACTTTTTGACTTCCTTACAACCTATATCAATACGCAATATAATGGAGAAAATTTAGAAATTAATTTTGAAGACGAATCTGGAAAATTAACTTTAAATGTTGGAGATTTTTATTTAAGAAATAATAATTTACAAATAGGATTAAATCTTCGTATTCCTATTACAATCAATATGATTGACATTGGAAGTAGCTTTATCAAACATACAAGTTCTTACTTAAATGTTGACTTTGATACCCTTTCCTACAAACCCGCCTTATATATTCCCCAAAAAAATAAATTAGTAAAAACCCTTTGTCATGTGTACAATCAAGAAACCAATTCTAATTTAGAACCAATTCCTATTGGTGGAGCAACTTATGCTCGAGCCTTTGCTAACTGTGTTTCCTTTGGTGCTAATTTTCCTGGCGACAAAGACATGTGTCACCAAACAGATGAATTTATTGAAATCGACAAACTACTACTTTCTTGCAGGATTTATGCAAAAGCAATTTTAGCTTTAAATGACTTCTAAAAGTTGTCACTGGTTCCGGGTTTAAATGGCAAGGGGACTGGGAAGGACGTTCCTTAAACTACCAAAAAGGCCCCCCTCTGGCATTTTAAGGAACGTCCTTCCCAGTCCCCTTGCCATTTAAACCCGGAACCAGTGACAACTTTTAAACAAAAAAATACCCCCGCCTTAGCCGTCAGATGTCTCGAATTTTTAAGGACCTGCTCCCAAAAACAGGTGGGTGCCTACCTAAATATTCCTGGGCTTCTCACTACTATTTGGTGAGCTTGCACGCCATACTTAGAGATTAGCCCCTCTTATCGTGTGTTGGTTCTAAAAATTCTGTCTATACGTACTATGCAGGGTAAAATTAATTACTCTTTTATTTGATTAATCTTATTTTAGCATAACTACTTTTTCTTTTCAAATTGGATTAGTTCGCTAATTATTTGTTATTCTCTTATTACATATTTTTATCTTACTTTTTCATATAAAAATCTCACTTAATAATTAATTTCTAAGATTTGATTTTCTCTTTTTAATATGTTAAAATAAATTAAGTTTTATGTGCCAGAGAACCAAAAGTTCTCTGTTTTTTCTTACCTTATCTACATGACATATAATAAGATACACATAAATTGCAAGAAACTACCTAATAAAATAAACAAATGGAATATGGAATGAAAATATTTATGTTTTTTGCCTACTCCATAAATAATGGCACCAATTGTATAGGCGATTCCTCCTGCTACCAAAAGGATAAATCCATTTTGTGTTAATATCTGTGGCAATAAGCTTCCTTTTACCAATATACACCATCCCATTAATAAATAACATATCATAGAAAACACTTTGAATTTCTTGATATCAATTGAATTTAACACAATTCCTAAAATTGCTAATGCCCATATTACACCAAATATTGCCCAACCAGCTACTGCATCAACTCCTCGAATAGCAGATAGTGCAAAAGGTGTATAAGAACCAGCTATTAGCAAAAATATGGAACAATGATCCAATATTTGAAATACCTTTTTGGACGTAAATTTAGGACTTAATCCATGATAAATACTAGACATTGTATACAATAAAATCATAGTTACTCCATAAATTGCTCCACTGATAACTCCATATACATTTTTATGAATCGCTGCAAACACTATACATAGTACAGTTGCTACAACACCCAATACAGCCCCTACAATATGAGAAGTCATGTTAAATATTTCTTCCCCTTTGGTATAGGTAGGTAATATTCTATCTTTCAATTTCGTTCTTTGCATTTTTTCTCCTAACTTTTTCATAAATTTCTTATGATTCTATCATAATTCAGAAATTTATTCAAGTAATATCCATTTATTTACAAAAAATCCTAGATGCTTTTATTCGCTAGGATTTTTTCGTTAATTTAACACTTATAAAAATTAAATCATTTTATTCTTTAATCTCTTGTGCTAACTTATCAATTGCTTTCGTTTCAATTCTAGACACATAAGAACGAGAAATTCCCATCATACTAGCAATTTCATTCTGTGTTTTTGGTTTATATCCTCCGAAGCCCAAATCGTAATTCTAAAATCGTTCTTTCTCTATCCTTTAGAAGTTCTTTCATCTTTTGTCCTAACAATTTAATTTTCATTTTAATATCCACTTCATCTTCGATATTTCTTTCATTATTTTCCAAAACTTCTTGTAATGTCACCACATTATCATCTTTATCTTTTCCTATTGGTTCATTTAAATATACTTCTGCTCCCAATTTTTTAGTAGCTCTTAAATGCATCAATATTTCATTATCAATACAACGTGACACATAGGTAGATAATCTAGCACCTTTTTCTACTTTAAAGCTATTAATTCCTTTAATTAAACCTACTGTACCAATAGAGATTAAATCATCCTGTTCTACTTTAGTCGTACTATATTTCTTAGTAACATGTGCAACTAATCTTAAGTTTCTTTCGATTAATAAATTTCGTGCTTCTTCATCCCCTTGTGCCATTTGCTGTAAACAATTTCTTTCTTCTTCTGCTGTTAATGGCTCAGGAAATAAATTTCCTCCTTGTATGTATCCGAACAACAAATACCGCTGATTTTAAAAATTCTAAAAATCCTAGTATTCCTGTCATACAAATCGATAACAATATAAATGCACCTCCATTTTCCATATAATGCAATTATATGTTTCAAAAAATGAAAAGTGCATGACCTATTCATATTAATATAACTGATTTGCTTCTTCCTGTGTTATAATATTACTTTCCAAAGAAAAATCAACTTGTTTTTTCCTTTCCTCTTTGTCTTCTATTCCTTTTAAAAGATTTATTAAATCTGCATGTTCATCACTAATTGTTCCATCTTGATTGTATAAATAATTTTCACTATGCGTTGCCTTATACACTCCAAACGCAATTGCACAAACTAATACAATAACCAATGCAATAATTATAATTTTCTTATCTTTCATCTTCCTCACTTCCTTCCTTTATTTTATTTAATTTTTGATTTAATTTATAGACTGTAATTTTTTTATAACTTTCATTCATCATTACCATAATTACATACACTAATGTATAAAACAGAATTGTTTCTTGAAAACTAATAAATAAATTTTCCAGCCATAAATCTCGCCCTCCTATCGCATTTACCCATACCGTTTTTATGGTTGAAAATACTATGTTAAAAATCACATTACCTACTATATAAAATAGTATGTAGTTTAATGCCACTTTCTTTTGATTCATTTTAAAGCCCCCTTTCCTCTAAATAATCCATAACATCTTTTATTTTTCTTCTAGCTACTATCTGCTCTGAGTCATCCTCAAATTTCACAATAATTCTTCCTGTTTCTCCCAAATCAAAATGTTTTACTTTCTGAAGATTGATAACACAACTTTTCGAAATTCTCAAAAAATCAACGTCCATCTTTTCTAACTCATATAGCTTACTTTTTATTTTATATTCCCCTTTATTAGTCTTGCAATAATTGTATTTCTTGTCACTATAAAAATATAAAATTCCCTTTATTTTAACTGTCATTCGTTCATTTTCTTTTGTTTCTACTACTTTTTCTTTTTCAAACGATTCTATATATTGAATCAATTTATCAATATTACTATTTTGTTTTTCTGTTTCTACCGTTATTAAAATTTTGTTTTCTTCCAATTTATCTACTTTTATTTTCATTGTTTTCTCCTTACCTTTATTTTATCTTGTTTTCTTATCTTTTTCAATATTCTAAGGATAAGTGGTCTTTTTTTCAGATAAACGGAAAAAAGAATAGAAACTCTCTATTCTTTAAATTCCCATAATATTATAACCATTATCTGCATAAACAATCTGTCCTGTGACACTATCTGACATAGAACTTAATAAAAATGTTGCTACATTTCCCACCTGTGTTGTTGTTACATTTTTATGTAATGGTGCTTTTTCTTCAATTACTGTTAGAACACTTCCAAAATCTTTAATCCCTTTTGCTGATAAGGTTTTAATTGGTCCTGCTGAAACAGCATTTACTCTCATATCTTCTTTTCCTAAATTTTCTGCCAGATATCTAACACTTGCTTCTAGTGCAGCTTTTGCTACTCCCATTACATTGTAATTATCGATTACTTTCGTTGAACCATGATAAGTTAATGTTACTAAACTTGCCTTCTCATTTAACATATCTAATTCTTTTGCCATTCTAGCTGCTAATACAAAAGAATAACTGCTTACATCACAAGCATGGGCAAATCCTTCTTTACTTGTAAAAATAAAATCATTATGTAATTCTTCTGTATTAGCATGGGCAATAGCATGCACAATTCCATCTACTTTTCCGTTTTCTTCTTTAATTTTTGTAAACACTTCTCTTACTTTCTCATCTTCAGAAGCCCCATCTAAAACATAAGCTTTACTTCCTTCAAATTCTGCAATTAAAGTTTCTATTTTCTCTTTATTTTCTTCTCCCATATACGTAAAAATTAGTTTCGCTCCATTTTCATACGCTGCCTTTGCAATTCCAAATGCAATACTCCACTTATTTCTAATTCCCATAATTAAAACTTTCTTTCCTTCTAATAACACTTCACTTTCCTCCAATTCTTCTATTATTCATTTTTTTGCTTTATTCAAAATTTATTTATTTTTTACGAAGTAACAATTCGTGGGGACCAGTAAGATTACAGTCTGTTATGTAGTTACAGACTGTTCGCAACTGGGAGTTACTTAGGAAAAAATAAATAAATTTTGAAAATAGCCATTATGATAATATTTTATATTCTCCCATATTTCTAAACTTTTGATATCTGTCTTCCACAATTTGTTCTACTGACAAATCTTTCATCTCTTCAATTATTTTCTGAATTTCCTTTTTCAAACTTTTAGCAACTTTCAAAAAGCTCTCTTCTTCATCACCTTGAGGCTCTTTAATTATTTTATCAATCACTTTTAATTCATACAAATCATTGGCTGTCAATTTCATTTTCTCAGCAGCTTCTTTCGTTCTTGATGAATCTTTCCATAAAATACTAGCATATCCTTCTGGTGATAAAATAGAATAAATCGCATTTTCTAACATTAGTACTCGATTTCCAACACCTAATGCTAATGCTCCACCACTTGAACCTTCTCCAATTACAATGCTAATTACTGGTACTTTTAATTTGCTAAGTTCCAACATCGAACTTGCAATCGCTTCTCCGTTGTCCTCTTTCTTCTGCCCCAATTCCTGGATAAGCACCTTTTGTATCAATAAAAGTAATCACTGGTCTATTAAATTTTTCCGCTTGTTTCATAAAACGGATTCCTTTTCGATAAGCTTCTGGATTTGGCATTCCAAAATTTCTTTCTATATTTTCTTTGGTAGTTCTTCCTTTTTGTTCTGCAATTACTGTATAATTTTGCTTTCCTATTTTAGCCAATCCACATACAATTGATTGATCATCTTTAAAATTTCTATCTCCATGTAATTCCATAAAATCGTCAAAAATTTTCTCTATATAATCCAATGCTGTTTTTCTTTTTGGATTTCTTGCTATTTCTACTTTTTCCCAAGCTGTCAACTTTTTCATCTTTCTCTCTCCTTTCTAACTGAGGGATTAAAGGGCTGGGATTAGAGGGACGTTCCTTAAAATCCCTCTTCTGTCTAATCCCTGTGATATTGAATTAATTGATATAATGTATCCTTTAAATCTTTTCTTTCCACTATTTTATCAATAAATCCATGTTCTAATAAAAACTCAGCCGTTTGAAAACCCTCTGGTAGTTTTTCACCAATTGTCTGCTCAATTACTCTTTGTCCTGCAAATCCTATCATTGCTCCTGGTTCAGCCAACACAATATCAGCTATGCTAGCAAAAGATGCTGTAACCCCTCCATAAGTTGGGTCTGTTAAAACCGATATGTATAGCAAACCTGCTTCATTTAATTTAGAAATAGCAGCTGTAGTTTTAGCCATTTGCATTAAAGAGATAATCCCTTCTTGCATTCTAGCACCTCCAGAAACACAAAATACGATAATCGGAAGTTTTAATTCAATTGCTTTTTCCATAGCATAGGTGATTTTTTCTCCTACTACAATTCCCATGCTTCCCACTAGAAAGCCGCTATCCATAACACAAATTACTACTTCTTCTCCATG
Organism: uncultured Clostridia bacterium; assembly: GCA_949077355.1. Lineage (GTDB taxonomy): Bacteria > Bacillota > Clostridia > TANB77 > CAG-508 > CAG-269. The sequence continues at coordinate 10,158 of CARUQW010000046.1, forward strand.
TATTTTTCCAATACCACAACTTACAGCTTCTTGAATTCCTGTTTTTTCTCGTAATCCTTTTATTTTTTTTGGATAGTCTTCCAATTCTAATGGATTGGTTGTATCAATATTAAAATCAAACTTTTCATAAGTTCCTTCATCTATAATACTTTCTAATCTTTTATTAATATGCATTCTAAAATAAGCACCACAATTTGGACAAATACTATGGTTTGCTCTTACTGTTTCTTTATATAAAATTTCTTTACATTTACTGCACTTTACCCATTTACCAACTTGGATATCAACTTGATTTTCCATTCTTTTAGCCGTTGGTTCTCTTTTCTTAATTTTGTCTACTATCATGATTTTTTCCTCCGTCCCCAAAATCATTTTAAAATCTCCTTTTCAATGAAAGAAGTATCAAAGTTTCCTCGAATGAAATTAGGATTTTTTATAATTTTAAATAAAAAGTCTAGGTTGGTGTCTACTCCTTCTATCACAGTTTCTTCTAATGCTCTCTTCATTTTGCTGATGGCTTCATTTCTTGTATCTCCATGTGTAATGATTTTTGCTATCATGGAATCATAAGATGGTGGTATGGTATAACCTTCATAAATTGAAGTGTCAATTCTTATTCCATTTCCTCCTGGCAAGTTTAACCCTGTTATTGTTCCTGGACATGGCATAAAGTTTTTACTTGGATTTTCTGCATTAATTCTACATTCAATACTGCATCCTCTAAATTCAACGTCTTTTTGTTTTATTCTTAATGGCTCTCCTGCTGCTATTTTGATTTGCGCTTTTACAATGTCAATTCCAGTTCTTTCTTCGGTTATAGGATGTTCTACTTGAATTCTTGTATTCATCTCCATAAAATAAAAGTTTTTATCACTATCTACTAAAAATTCAATGGTTCCACAACTTGTATATCCTGCCGCTTTAGCTGCTTTTATAGCTGCTTCTCCCATTCTATTTCTTAATTTTTCATCAATTGCTGTTGATGGTGTTTCTTCAATAACTTTTTGATTTCTACGTTGAATAGAACAATCTCTTTCTCCTAAATGTATTACATTTCCATGTTCATCTGCTAAGATTTGTATTTCTACATGTCTTGGATTTTTCACAAATTTTTCAATGTAAATTTCATCATCATTAAATGATATCTTTGCTTCTTGTTTTACAATGTTATAATTACTTTCCAATTCTTCTGCTGAATTAACAATACGAATTCCTTTTCCGCCACCTCCAGCAGCTGCTTTTAACATAACGG
>CARUQW010000046.1:11419-12526 GCA_949077355.1 uncultured Clostridia bacterium
ATCCTATTTTCTCCGCTATCTTAATAGCATCTTTTAACCCTTTCACACTTCCTTCTGAACCTGGTACAACTGGCACTCCAGCTTCCTTCATCATTTCTTTCGCATTTGATTTATTTCCCATCATCTCAATCACTTGATAAGATGGTCCTATAAATTTGATATTAGATTCTTCACATATTTTAGCAAATTGACTATTTTCTGATAAAAATCCAAAACCTGGATGAATACTGTCTGCTCCTGTTATATTAGCAGCTTCTATTATGTTTTTCATATTCAAATAGCTTTTTCCTGGATTAGCAGGACCTATACATACTGCTTCATCAGCTAGACGAGTATGCATGGCATCCTTATCCATTTCTGAATAAACTGCAACCGTTTTTAAATTCATTTCTTTACAGGCTCTTATAATACGTACCGCTATTTCTCCTCGGTTAGCAATTAAAATCTTATTCATATTTTCTCTCGCTCCTTTTTCTTTTTATCATTACACTACTGCAAAAGTTAATTCCCCTTTTGCTACCACTTTTCCTTCTACCGTTGCAATCGCTTCTCCTACTCCAATTGGTCCTTTTTGTTTTATAATTTTCACTTCTAGTTTTAACTTATCACCAGGAACTACCATTTTTTTAAATTTCATTTTATCAATTCCACCAAATAAAGCATTTTTTCCTTTGTTTTCTTCCATGCTAAGAATGGCTACGGCTCCTGTTTGTGCCAAGCTTTCTGTAATTAATACTCCTGGCATAATAGGATTTCCTGGAAAATGCCCTTTGAAGTACCATTCACTTTCTTCTACTTGTTTATACGCTGTTGCACTTTCTCCTGGTATATAAGTTTCTACCTCGTCAATCATTAAAAAAGGCTCTCTTTGTGGTATAATTTCTTTTATTTGTTCTTTATTTAACATTTTTTTCACTTCTTTCTTTGTACGGCAATTGCTTAAAAATAATTTGGTTATATAGACAATCCTGTTAAATTATAAGAATTTATTAAATAAATATCATTAATATTTCGCTTCCTTGTTCATTTCATTCAATAAGAATTTGTAAGTCTGTAAAATGCGCCTCTCTCATGTTCAAATCAACTTTTATCTATTTCGCATAAATT